>JAFECO010000687.1 GCA_018242085.1 Pseudomonadota bacterium | reverse complement strand
GCCGAAAGCGGAGTTGCGCTTTCCCATTGGCCAGGCCAGCCGCGCTTTCTATCGCCGCTTCTGGCCGGGCACCGGTCCCGCCGAATGGAATGACTGGCGTTGGCAGATGCGCACCCGCATCCGCACCCTGGACGAACTCGCCCGCATCTTCCGGTTGTCGGAAGACGAATATGCGGCCGTCTCCCGCCATCAGGGCGCGCTGCCGGTGGGGATCACACCCTATTACGCCAGCCTGATGGGCCTGACCGACGCCGAGGAGCCCTTGCGCCGCACCCACATCATGACCGGGGGCGAGTATCTGCGCGGGGCGGGCGAGGATGACGATCCGTTAAGCGAGGACCATGACACGGTGGCGCCGGGCCTGGTGCATCGCTATCCGGACCGGGTGCTGTTCCTTACCACTGGGACCTGCTCGACCTATTGCCGCTACTGCACCCGCTCGCGGTTGGTGGGCAATCCCGGCGGCGAATATCATTTCTCCACCCGTCAATGGGGCGAGGCCATCGCCTATCTGGAAGCGCATACCGAAGTGCGCGACGTGCTTCTGTCGGGCGGCGATCCCCTGACCTTGTCCGACGACAAGCTGGACTGGCTTTTGACCCGGCTAAGGGCCATCCCCCATATCGAGTTCCTGCGCATCGGCACCAAGATGCCGGTGGTGACGCCCCAGCGGGTGACGCGGGGCCTGATCCGGGTGTTGAAGAAGCATCATCCCTTGTGGATGAGCCTGCATTTCACCCACCCCGTCGAGCTGACCCGGGAAGTGACCGAAGCGACCGCGCGGCTGGCCGATGCGGGCGTGCCATTGGGCAGCCAGACCGTGCTTTTGAAGGACATCAACGACACGCCCCAAACCATGACCAGCCTGATGCATGGGCTGCTGAAGAACCGGGTGAAGCCTTACTACCTCTATCAATGCGATCCCATCCGGGGCTCGGCGCATTTCCGCACCGGGGTGGACAAGGGGCTGGAGATCATCAAGGCACTGCGCGGCCATACCACCGGC
>JAFECO010000686.1 GCA_018242085.1 Pseudomonadota bacterium | reverse complement strand
AACGCCCGTTTTTTATGGCGGCTATTCCAGCCAGGGCATGGGCGGGGCGTCCCGCCTTCTGCACCGCTTTGAGATGACCAGCATATTGCCTCAGCGTCCCGCGCCCCGGCTTCGGCCCATTCTCTATAACAGCTGGGAAGCCACCGAATTCGCGGTCGACGAGAAAGGTCAGATGGCGCTGGCGGAAAAAGCCGCCCGCATCGGGGTCGAGCGCTTTGTCATGGATGATGGCTGGTTCGGGGCCCGCAACAATGACCATGCGGGCCTGGGAGACTGGACCGTCAATCCCGTGAAGTTTCCCCATGGGCTGAAACCGCTGATCGACAAGGTGCATGGCCTGGGCATGGAATTCGGCCTGTGGGTGGAGCCGGAAATGGTCAACCCGGACAGCAATCTCTATCGGGCGCATCCCGATTGGGTGATGAATTTCCCAACCCGGCCGCGTTCGGAAGGCCGCAACCAGCTGGTGCTCAATCTGGCGCGCCGCGACGTGCGCGATTACGTCTTGAAGTCGCTCGACGATCTTCTTTCCAAGAACGACATCCAGTTCCTGAAATGGGATTATAACCGCAACTGGTCCGAGCCCGGCTGGCCGGAAATGGATCCGGAGCGCCAGCCCGAAATCTATGTGACTTATATCCAGAATCTCTACGCGATCATGGCCGAGTTGCGCCGGCGCCATCCCAAGCTGGAGATCGAGGACTGCGCCGGCGGCGCCGGCCGGGTCGATCTGGGGATCATGGGGCTCACCGACCAGGTCTGGGCGTCGGACAATACCGATCCCTTCGACCGCTTGAGCATCCAGGACGGCTTCACCCATGCCTATGCGCCGGGCGTGATGATGGATTGGGTCAGCGATTCACCCAACTGGGTGAACAATCGGGTCACCTCTCTCGACTATCGCTTCCTGTCGGCAATGCAGGGCGCTTTGGGCATTGGTGCCAATCTCAACAAATGGGGCGAGGGCGAGTTCGCCAGCGCGGCCCGGATGGTGGCCGCGTACAAACA
>JAFECO010000685.1 GCA_018242085.1 Pseudomonadota bacterium | reverse complement strand
ACCTTGCCGCCGATGGCCGCCTGGATCGGAATCTTGAACATGTGGCGGGGGATCAGGTCCTTGAGCTTCTCGCACATGGCGCGGCCCCGGCCCTCGGCGCGCTGGCGGTTGACGATCATGGAAAGCGCGTCCACCGGCTCGTCATTGACGAGGATGGACATCTTCACCAGATCGCCTTCTTCGTATTTCTCGATGTGATAGTCGAAGCTGGCATAGCCGCGCGACACCGATTTCAGCCGGTCGTAGAAATCGAACACCACTTCGTTCAAGGGCAGCATGTAGATCACCATGGCGCGGCTGCCCGCATAGGTGAGCTCGACCTGGCGCCCGCGCCGGTCCTCGCACAGCTTCAGGACCGAACCCAGATATTCATCCGGCACCAGGATGGTGGCTTTGATCCAGGGTTCTTCGATGTGATCGATATAGACCACATCGGGCATGTCGGCGGGATTATGCAGCTCCTTCATGGAGCCGTCATTCATGTAGATGTGATAGATCACGCTGGGTGCGGTGGTGATCAGGTCGAGATTGAATTCCCGCTCCAGCCGCTCGCGCACGATTTCCAGATGCAGCAGCCCCAGGAAGCCGCAGCGGAAGCCGAAGCCCAAAGCGGCGGAGGATTCGGTTTCATAGGTGAAGCTGGCATCGTTGAGATGGAGCTTGCCCAAGGCATCGCGCAGGTCTTCGAACTGCGCCGCATCCACCGGGAAAAGGCCGCAGAACACCACTTGCTGGGCTTTCTTGAAGCCGGGCAGCGGCACGGGCGTGCCCTTGCGCTCGTCGGTGATGGTGTCGCCCACTTGGGTATCCGCCACCTGCTTGATCTGGGCGGTGATGTAGCCGACTTCGCCGGGGCCCAGCTTTTCGACCGCCACCTTTTTGGGCGTGAAGACGCCGATCTGTTCCACCTGATAGACGGCGTCGGTCGCCATCATGCGGATCTTCTGGCCCTTTTTCAGTTCGCCATCGATGATGCGCACCAGCACCACCACGCCCAGATAGGCGTCGTA
>JAFECO010000684.1 GCA_018242085.1 Pseudomonadota bacterium | reverse complement strand
TTCCGCGCGGCGCGGGCGGCTGGCTGACGCGCTATGCCGAAGCCACCGGCGTGAACGGCATCGGCGTCGACCAGATGACGGACATCGCGGCGGTGAAGGTGCCGCCGGGCGTGGCGCTGCAAGGCAATCTCGATCCGGTCTTGCTGCTGCAAGGCGGCGATGCCATGCGCAATGAAGCGCGACGCTTGGTCGAAGCGATGAAGGACAAGCCGTTCATCTTCAACCTGGGCCATGGCGTGATGCAGCCCACGCCGCCGGAGCATGTTGCGGAGTTGGTAGCAGCGATCCGCGGCTAGCACCGGCCCGGCCGCTCGCTCGTGCTCGCGGCGTTGGCTTAGGTTTTCTTGGCGAATGCAATGAGCTTAGAAAACCTTGCCCCTCGTCGAGCGCAGCGAGCGAGGCGTCGCTTGAAATGGTCCACTGGACCATTTCATTCGCTTCGCGAAACGCTCCTCACCCTCACTGTCATTCCCGGCGAGCGGCGCATCGAAGATGCGGCGCGAGGGAAGGGAATCCAGGTCTCAAAGACCGCGAGAATTTCGTCACCTGGATTCCCTTCCCTCGCCTCGCGACGCGCTCGGCTCGCCGGGAATGACAAATATTCTCTCCAACAGCGATCCCCAAAGCACCGCTTCCAACCCGCCTCCACCCGGGGCACACTGCCGGGGTCATGCTCACCCTCGAACTTGCCGTCGTCGCCATTCTGATCGTCATCAATGGCTTTCTGGCGATGGCGGAACTCGCCATCGTCTCCTCGCGCCCCGCGCGGCTGAAGATGATGGCCGGCCAAGGCAGGGGCGGCGCGCGCCGGGCTTTGGCCTTGAGCGAAAATCCCGGCCGCTTCCTCTCCACCGTGCAGATCGGCATCACTTTGGTGGGCGTTCTGTCCGGCGCTTTTTCCGGCGCCACTTTGGGCCTTCGTTTCAGCCAATGGCTGGGCGGGATGGGCCTCGCCCCCGCCGCCGCCGAAGCCTTGGGCGTGGGCGGCGTGGTGGTGACGATCACATATT
>JAFECO010000683.1 GCA_018242085.1 Pseudomonadota bacterium | reverse complement strand
CTGGGCCACAAGGCCAGCGCCGATGACGTGGCGGACAATTTCAAGCAGATCGCCGATTTCGCCAACGCCAAGCATTATTCCCAAGGCGGCGAGCAGAACGGGAAGTTCTTTGCGAGAATTCAAGACCCTCCCGTCGTTGGTTGACGTTTAATTGTCATCCCCGGCGAGGCGCGACCAGCGCCGAGGGAAGGGGATCCAGGCGCCTGCAACAAACACCTGGATCCCCTTCCCTCGCGCCGCATCTTCGATGCAACGCTCGCCGGGGATGACAGCGGTGTTCTATTCAAAAAACATATTCACCGCGATCTGGGGGATCACTTGTGACGGGCTGTTGCGGCCGGCCATGGAGATTTCCACGCCCGCGATGATGCCGATATGTTCGGTGGGATTGTATTCGATGGCGGGCGCCACCCAGAAGACCGAGCCTTCGATGTCCGCCATCGCGCCCGTCACGCCTTGGGCTCGCACATGCGGGCCCTTGGCGAAATCCTGCAGCACGTCCAGCGCCAGCGCCCATTGCTGGTCGAGCCCCATCTCGTCGCCGATCCCCAGCTCCGCCGAGGAACCGGGGACCGCAGTGCCCAGAAAATTCTGCGCCGTGCCGTAGGAGCTGACGCCCTGCAACCGCACCGTATTGAGGGGCTGGGACACCCGCGCCCACATCCGCAGCCGGTGCGGATGCATCCAGGTGGTGAAGCGCTGCTGCAGTTCCAGCTCTTCCATCGCCATATAGGCGCCGGTGCCGAAGCCATCGGCGGAATGGCGCAGCCGGTCGAACTTGCCGGTGGGAAAGGTGATACCGAAAGTTGTGGTGAGCGAGGGATGCCAGAAATCCAGCGCCCCGGCGATGGGACGGTAGTGGAACTTGATGGGAAAATCGGCCAGCCCCGTCTCCACGTCCCCGTCATGGGAGACATGGGCGATGGCCGGGATGACCTGAACCGAGAACGCGTCCGTGAAGCCGTAATTGACCGAGGTGAAGGACCGCAGCTGCTCAATCCCGACCGGCCC
>JAFECO010000682.1 GCA_018242085.1 Pseudomonadota bacterium | reverse complement strand
GGATCCTGGCGCATCAACACCACATCGGCGGCGGTGAGGTCATAGACAAAGCCGTCACCCAGCGTGAAGTGATCGCCTTTCACGGCGCGGACCGTGAGCGGCCGGGCGCGCGCGGTGACTTTTCCTTCGTTGAAGGACAGATCGCGCGGCCCGTAATAGATCAGGCCATGGCCCCGCGCCTGGGCTTCCAGCGCCAGCGCGAAAGTGGAATCGCCGCCGATATCGATCTTCTCGATCGGGTCCATCTGGATCGCGACGGTCAATGCCATGGTCTTATCCATCCATTCGCCAGGCATCCGGCAGATGCCTGGGCAGTCCTGCTATCGTGACAATGTCGAACCTTGCCCCGCGCCGGGCCAGGGTTGGCCGGGATGCGAGATATAAGGAGGCGGCGCGGGCAATGCGAGTCCGCTGCTCCGGCGTGACCGCTTCGGCGGCGGCGCGCGCGCTGCCCCGCGCCTTGACCTCGACAAAGCAGACCGGACCGAAGGGGCATAGGGTTATCAGGTCGATTTCCCCGGCATGGGTTTTCACCCGGCGGCCCAGAATCCGGTGACCTTTCAGCCGCAGCCACCAGGCCGCCCAGGCTTCGCCGCGATGACCGCGCGCCTCGGCCTGGCGGCGGTCAGCCATTCTTTTTCTCAAGCCCGCGCGCATAGACATCCTTGCGCGAAACGCCGGTCAGGTTCGCGATCATTTCCGAGGCGGGCTTGAGCGGCATGAATTCCAGCGCCGCGTCGAGCGCGGCATCGATCACGGACATGTCCGCCTCGGCCGCGTGCGGCGGCGACACCAGCAAGGTCACTTCGCCTTTCGGCGTTGGCGCGTTTTCATAACTTTGCGCCAGCTCGGCCAAGGTGCCGCGGCGCAGCTCTTCATGCAGCTTGGTCAGCTCGCGCGCCACCGCCGCGCTGCGCATGCCCAATATTTCCGACATGTGTTTCAAGGTTTCGGCCAGGCGCGGGCCGGACTCGAAAAAGATCAAGGTCGCGCGAATGGCTTTCAGTTCTTC
>JAFECO010000681.1 GCA_018242085.1 Pseudomonadota bacterium | reverse complement strand
GTCAGCCAATAGACCGCGCTCACCGGCAGCGACCAGTCGGGCAGCACGATCTCCAATTCCTTCCGCGCCAGGGCATCGCGCACGATGAATTGCGGAAGCACGCCGATCCCCATTCCCGCGATCAGGCTGGGCAGCATCGCTTCGCCATTATTGACCCGAAGCGGACCCGACGGGCGCACGCTGGCGCTTTCGCCATTTCTGTTGTGGAAGCGCCAGGTGTCCGGCGTGAGCTGATAGGAATATCCCAGGCCCGCATGTTCGGCGAGCTGCAAGGGATGGCGGGGCCTGCCATGCGCCTTGAGGTAACTGGGCGCCGCCACCAGATGGATGGGCATGTCGCAAAGCCGCCGCGCCATCAGCGAGGAATCCGGCAAGGCCGCAATCCGGATCGCGGCGTCGAAGCCGCCGCCGATCAGATCGGCCTGCGCGTCGCTGAGATGAAGATCGATGGAGATGCCGGGATGGGCGCGGAAGAAATCCGGCAGCAGCGGCGCCACATACAGCACCCCGAACGACATGGGCGCCGCCAGCCGCACCAGCCCGCGCGGCGCGGCGGCCCCCGACAAGGCTTCGCTTTCCGCCGCCTCGCCTTCCGCCAGCATGGCGGCGGCGCGGGTGGCCAGGGCCTGCCCCGCCTCGGTCAGGGCCAGCCGCCGCGAGGTGCGGTTGAACAGCCGGGCGCCCAGCCGCGCCTCGATCCGGCCCACCGCCTTGGACACGGTGGCCTTGGACAGTTTCAGCTCCTCGGCCGCGCGGGAAAAGGAGCGGAACTCGGCCACCCGGGCGAAGATCGCCAGGCCTTCCAGGTCGGGCAAATTGGTCATGGGCCTATTCCAGTGTTCAATTCCAGAAACAATGTGTTTCGATTGTTTCTATTTATAGGCGCTCTGCCCGGCAATATCTATGGGCCTCGCAATGGGGCGGCAGGACCGCCAAAGGAGAAACCTCATGATCGACGTTCGGCCCTTCAACAGCCTTGGCCATGCCAATCATGGCTGGCTCAATGCCCGCCATCA
>JAFECO010000680.1 GCA_018242085.1 Pseudomonadota bacterium | reverse complement strand
TCGGTCAGCCGCTCCAGCGCTTCGGCGATCTGGGGCGTGGTCTGATATTGCTGCACCACCGCCTTAAAGCGGTTGATGCCGCCGATATAGTCGCCGCGGGTGAGGTAATAACGGCCGACCGCCATTTCCTTGCCCGCCAGATGGTCCTGGGTGAGGTCGATCTTGAGCGTGGCGTCGCGGGCATATTCGGTGTCGGGGAAGCGCTGCACCACGTCCTGCAGCGCCACCAGCGCGCCTTGCGTGTTGGCCTGGTCGCGGTTGACGTCCACGATTTGCTCGTACAGCGAAATCGCCTTCAGATAGAAGGCATAGGCGACTTCGCGGCTGCCGGGATGCAGCGAGATATATTGATCGGCGGTGGCGACCGCATCGCCATATTTGTTGGCCTGGTAAGAGCAGAAGGCGCTCATCAGCTGGGCCCGGCGCGCCCACACCGAATAAGGATGCTGGCGGTCCACTTCATTGAACTGCTTGGCCGCTTCTTCCCAGTTGCGCTTGTTGATCTGGGCCCAGGCGTCGGCATAGATCGCTTCCACCGGGCGCTCGCGATATTCCGCCGCGTCCTTGTTCAGGTCGTTGCTGGCATCGTCCTTGTCCAGGCCCAACAGGCTGCAGCCGCCCACCGCGGTTCCTAATGCCAGCACCAGAAGCGCTGCACGGAGCGGGCGGGCGGAAATCAGGCCAGGAATCGGCATGGGACGGCAAACCTCGAGAATTGCGCTGTCTGGACAATAGCTTACGCCCGAAGGCGGCTCCAGTCCGGACCAGGATTTTCTTATAGCACAGCCTGAGGCCGGTCAGGGAAGCATGACCATTTCGTAATTGGCCGGATCGGCGAAGAGCGCCCGGAGCAGCTGATTATTGAGGCTGTGGCCAGAGCGGATCCCCTCGAACCGGGCGATCAGGGGCGCCCCCGCCAGCGCCATGTCGCCGATGGCGTCCAGGATCTTGTGGCGCACGAATTCGTCCGCGAAGCGCTGGCGGTCCTTGTTGATCACCCCGGTCTCATCCAGCGCCAG
>JAFECO010000067.1 GCA_018242085.1 Pseudomonadota bacterium | reverse complement strand
GCCGATGCCCTGATCCGGATGGCCGACCGGCTGGGTGAAGGCGGAAAGGGCACGGTATTTGGCGAACGTGGCCGCCGCTTCAGCATCTTGCAGGCGGCGCAGATCAACCGCGTCCTGACCAATATCCTCGACTATGACGACACCATCATCCGCACCGGGCATATGAGCACCATGGCCGTCGCCACCGCCTTGGCCGTCGGCGAAAGCGTGAAGGCGGATGGCCGCGCGATCATCGCCGCCCTCGCCATGGCTTACGAAGGCGTCCTGCGCCTTCGCGCCGCCATCGATCCGAGTTTGGAAGCGTTCCGCACCACCTTCGAACGTGTCGATACGGGCGTGCCGTTCTGCGCCACCATCGCGGCCGGAAAGCTTCTGGGGCTGGGTGCCGAGCGCATGGCGGGTGCATTGGGCCTGACGGGGCATATCAAACCCTGGCATGTCACCACCCCGCCGATGGGCGAATATGGCATGCCCGCCTGGTTCAAGGTGACTCAGGGAGACGGTGTCATTCCCGGCATTCAGGCAGCCTTTCTCGCCGCCGATGGTTTTCCCGGGGACACCGGCATCTTCGATGAAGATCGCGGCTATGAGCGCCAGGTCGGCTCCGACCGGTTCAATGCCGAGCCCCTGCTTCGGGGCGCCGATCCGAATTTCGAATTGCTCGATATCGGCTTCAAGCACGAAGCCTGCTGCCGGCACATCAGCGCGTTCGCCGAAGCGCTGACGGCGATCCAGCAGCAGCACAAGATCGGCGCGGACGATATCGCCAGCATTGAAGTCAGAGCCCATCGCTGGACCGTGGAGAATCTGAAGAATCCCCGCCCCGCGCATATGATCGGGGCGCAATTCTCCATGCCTCACTGCCTGGCGATGACGGCATTGGGCGTGCCCACCGGCATGGCCTGGTTCCGCGACGACGCGCTTCAGGACCCCACCGTGGACGCCTTGCGCCGCCGCGTCAGGCTTGTCCATGACGAGCGGGCGCAAAAAATCTATGACCAGGAAAAGCGCTATGCCGGCGAGGTGGCCGTCACGACCAAGAATGGCGCGGTTCTCACCCATTTCTGCCCGGCGCCGCGTGGTGCCCTGGGCAATCCGTTCAGCGCGGAAGACCACCACGCCAAACTCTCCCAAATGGCGGCGCAGGCCGGCTTAAGCGCGGCACGGACCGAGGCGCTTTGGACCATGCTGCGCGAACTGGAATCCGTGGAAGATATCAACGCCCTGACAGCGTTGCTTGTCCCGTCACCGTGATGCTGGCGGCCAGATCGCCCCGCAGGCTGGGAGCGCTGCCCAGCCAATCCTGGGAAATCTGTTCCAGCAAGGTGCTCTTGAAGAATTGACCGGCCTTGCCGAAAGGCTTGTTCGACCGGGTGACGAATTTCGGGGTGAACCCGTACCAGGAACCATTTTCATACGGGACCACTTTGACCCGGCCGCTCCTCAGTTCCTCGTGGATCATATAGACCGGCATCCAGCCATAGCCCAGGCCCAGCAGAATGGCGCGCTTCTTGCTGTCGAAATCGCTCAGATAGAAAACGCGCCGGCCATCGACGCTCGTCTTGCCGGAAAGGTCCATCCGGCTGCGCGAGCCGTTGATGGTGAGCTTCACATGCTCTTCCAGCTCCAGCAGGTTGACGCGCTCCTTGCCCGCAAGCGGGTGCTCGCTTGAAACGCACAACACGAATTCGATATCGCGCAACGGCTCGATCACATGAAACGGGCTCTCGCGATAATCGCGCGCGATCATGATATCCGCTTCGTCCGCTTCGAAACAATCCTGCACGCCGTCCAGGAATTCGATCTTCATCTGCACGCGGGTGGGAACATCGCGTTCCGCCATCAGCTTCAAGGTCCGCATGACGGGATCCATGGGCATGGCGCCGTCGATCACCACTTCGAGATAGGCTTCCCAGCCGGATTCGAAGCTCTGGGCAATGGTGCGCAGTCGTTCGGCATGGTGCAGCAGGCGGCGCGCCTCCTCCAGGATGACCAGGCCCGCGGGCGTGAGTTCGGCGCGATAATGTTCGCGGTCGAAGATTGCCACATTCAACCGCTCTTCAAGTTTCTTCAGCTTGTAGCTGATGGCCGGCTGGGTGCAGTTCAACTTGGCGGCGGCCTTGGCAAAACTGCCATGCTCGATCACGGCGTCCAGAATGCGCAGGCCTTCAAGGTCGACGTGCACCGCCATCTCCATCAAAGAAGTTTATTGAGCTGGACAGTAACTTATTGTTTTTTTTGATGCCAAAGAAAATAAGCTGCCTGAAAGAAATTTCCTCTAGCGCGCCCAGCGCCCCTATCCGGAGACATTCATGAGCGTGCCGCACCGGAAAATTTCCGAGACCGGACCTGATATTTCCTTATTTTCCCTGGGCTCCTGGCACACCTACGACCGCATGGATTTTGACGAAGCGGTGCAGATGCTCCGCCATGCCATCGACCAGGGCATCAATTTCTTCGACGTCGCGGTTTATGGGCGCTATGCCCAGAAATTCCCCCTCACCAATCCCCGCCTGGGGCGCACCTGGACCGACCTGGTCTTCACCCATGCGATGCGCATGGCCGGGGTGCCGCGCGCTTCCTACATGGTGGCCGAAAAAATCTGGCTTTGGGCCTATCCGCGCCTGTCGATCGAGGAACAGCTCGATCATGCGCTGCTGCGCCTGGGCTCCGATTATGCCGACTTCATCATGCTCGGCGACATGGAAGACAAATTCGACTTCAACGTCATCGTCAACGAGGTCGGGGCCCTGATCGCCAAGGGCAAGGTGCGCTGGTGGGGCGTGAACAATTGGTCGGTTCACGAATTGCGCGCCGCTTATGATTGCGCTGTCGCCAATAACCAGCCGCGCCCGCAGCTGGCGCAGCTGAAATACAATGTCAGTCGCCGCACCAAGCCCGAAGACCGGCGCTGGCTCGAATTGTTCGAACAGACCGGCATCGGCTTGCAGGCATCCGATATCTTCGAAAGCGGGTATTTCGCGGGCAAGACCGAAGTGACGCGCGGCGTCGCCCGCGATCCGGGTGACATCAGGCCGTTGATCCAGGAAGCCTCGCCGCGTTTCACGGCATTGGCCAGGGAGCTGGGCGCCACGCCGGCGCAGCTCTCGATCGCCTTCTGCCTCAGCCATCCCGCCATCGCCAATGTTCTGTTCGGCTGCACATCCAAGGCCCAGCTGGAGGAAAATCTCGCCGCCGGGGCGCTGGCGCAGCGCTACGGAAGCGAGATTCGCAAGCTGGTGGAGGATTTCTGGTTCGACCGGGACCGCATCGATCCGGAGTCATCCTGGTCGTCGGCGCCGATGGAATTGCCGCCGCCCGTGGCGGCGCGCTAGAAAAGGCCGGCTTCGCCGCCCCCTTGGGCCAAGCCATGCCAGCCGACCGAATTTGGGAGAATTGCGATGACAGCGTCCCAGGACCGGCCCAATCGCCGCTCGGTTCTTGCGGCCGGCGTCACCTTCGCAATGCCGGCAATCTGGACCAGCCGCGCCCGCGCCGCGCAACAAGTCTTTGTCCGCACGCCCGGCGGCGCCTATGACGAATTGCGTGCCGAGCTGGTTTACAAGCCCTTCCTGCGGGACACCGGAATCCAGGTGGTTCCCGTTGCCAGCAATGCCGGCAAGCTTGTCGCGATGTTCAAGGCGGGGCGCCCGGATATCGACGTGATCGAGACCGGCCAGGACATTCTCTGGCTGCTGCAGGACGCCGGCGCGCTTCTCGAAATGCCTTATGGCCGCTTCAAATACACCAATCCTAACGACATCGAAGCCGCGTTCCGGCAGAAATTCCATTGCGGCCTTGCGGTCTATGCCGATGTGCTGGGTTTCAACACGACAGTCTACGCCCCCGGCAAGGAGCCGAAATCCTGGACGCAATTCTGGGACACCAAAGCATTCCCCGGCCCGCGCAGCCTTGCCGACATGTCGGCTGGTGTTCCCAATCTCGAATTTGCCCTGTTGGCCGATGGCGTGGCGGCGGACAAAATATATCCCATCGACATCGGACGGGCTTTCAAGTCCATGTCGCGGATCAAGCCCGCCATCGCCAAATTCTGGACCTCCGGCGCCTTGGCGACGCAGATGCTGGCCGACAGGGAAGTCGCGCTCTCCACGATCTGGAGTTCGCGCGCCTTCATGGCGCGGGCCGCCAAGGCCCCCATCGGGGTGCAGTGGAATCAGAACCTGATCAACCTGACATCGACCGCGGTCACAAAAGCCACGCGGAATATGGACGCCGCGCTACGCTATGTCGATTATTCCCTGAGCCCGGCGGTGCAGGCGCGCATGGTGAAGGCCAGCATGGACATTCCGATCAACAAGAAGGCTTACGGCGCCATCTCGGCGGAGCTGATCGATCCGGCAACCAAGCAGCCCATGACCACGGCAAAGGGAATTCTCAAGGATTCGCGCTGGTGGGCCAGCAACCGCACCAAGGTCAGCGACGCCTGGGCGAAATGGATTCTGAGCTGACTGGACGGCCGGCTGTAGAGATCAGGCGGCCTGCCCGGCATTGGCTGCCGCGCTATGGCGCTTGGGAAGATAAAAATACACGGTCGTGCCGATATTCGGCGTGCTCTCCAGCCGGATTCGCCCACCATGCATCTCCACAAGCCGGCGGCAGACCGACAGGCCCAGGCCCGTGCCGTCATACTGGCGCGCCAGTTTTGCATCGCCCCGGTGAAACGCCTCGAACACGCTTTCCAGGAGTTCTTCCGCGATACCGATACCGCTGTCCCGGACGCTGACATGCACGATGTCGCCTTCTTCCTGGCAGCGGACTTCGATCTCTCCGCCGTCCGGCGTGAATTTCACCGCATTGGCAAGCAGGTTGACGATCACTTGCTTGATGGCGCGCATATCGGCATCCACCGTGACGTCACCCTCGACATGTACCGGCGGGATGGAAAGCCTGGCCCGCTCCGCCTGGGGCCTCACCAGCAGAAGCGAGTCCTGGATCACGGATTGCATGTCGAAATGTTCGACATGAAGCCGATAGCCGCCCGACTCGATCTTGGACAAATCCAGCACTTCGGAAATCAGCGACAACAGATGCGTGCCACTGGCATAAATGGAACCGGCATAGTCCTGGTATTTCGCCCAGGAGGCCGGCGTATCCCCCAGCACCTGGTCGCGAATGATTTCCGAAAAGCCCAGAATGGCATTGAGCGGCGTCCGCAGCTCATGGCTCATATTCGCCAGGAACGCGCTCTTCGCCTTGCTGGCCGCTTCGACCGCGGCTTTCGCTTCCGCCATCTCGGCTTCGATCGCAAGCCGCTCCGTCACGTCGCGGGCTATTCCGTAGACCAGGCCGCCTTCCTGGCGTGCGCGCCATTCAAGATATCTGTAGCTGCCGTCGCGACAACGATAGCGATTGATGATGCCCCTGACGTCCTTCTCGATCTCGATCCGCTGCATCTGGGAATGGCTGGCGGCCACGTCATCCGGATGGATGAAGGAGAGCATCGGCCGGCCCTCAATCTCCTCCGCCTTGTAACCCAGCACTTTTTCCCAGGCCTGATTGACCTTCACGATCTTGAGCTCGGCATCGCGAATGACGAGCAGGTCCAGGGACGCTGCGAAAAAAGTCTCGAAGTCGGGTGTCAGCGCCATTGGAAGCGCCGTAAGGCGTGTGCATGCCGAGGCATATGAAATGTCTAAAAATGGAACTCCGATCCCAATCCTGCCTTTATGCCCGTGACAAAACGGTTAATGAAGTTTTCTGCCGGAAAAGCCGGCTTTTGGCTCCATTTGGCGGTGAATCGGAGAGGACCAAAGCCGAACCAATGACGGCCGCGAACATCCCCAAAAAAGTTCCCGGATAGCCGGCTCCCGGCGATCTGCGGCCGCTACCAGTCCGCCGCCAGGTTTTGGCGGATGAATTCGACGATGGCCGCCGCATCATTCAGCGGCAAAGCCAGGTGCCGGCCCGCCAGCGTTTCATCATCGGTGGCGACAGCCATCACGGCACCGTCTTGATCGGCGATCAGCCCCTCTTCGCGCTTAAATCGCGCAACCTCGATTTTTGGATGCGTGCCCTGCTTGAACCCTTCGACAAGCACAAGATCGCATGGCGCGAGTTTGGCCAGCAATTCGCCCAAGGGCGGCTCAGGCGCCTCCCGCAACTCGTGCATCAGGGCCCATCTCTGCCCCGATGCCACGATCACTTCATGCGCGCCTGCCTCGCGGTGCCGATAACTGTCCTTGCCGGGGACATCGATATCGAATGCATGATGCGCGTGTTTGACGGTCGAAACCAGCAATCCCCGACCCGTCATTTCCCGCACCAGCGCTTCCACCAGCGTGGTTTTGCCGCTGTTCTTCCACCCGACAATGCCGAAGATCTTCTGCGCCCTCATCCGGTCCAGTGCCTTTCCATCGCCCAGGCTTGTGCTGTCGCCATCTCTTCCGGCGAATTGATATTGTAGAAGGGATCGCCCCCCGGGCCGTGATCGATGGCGGAAAAATCCACTTCGACCGCATCCAGCCGCGAAACGGCGCCGTGCAGGCTTCTCACGCCTGCCTCGAAGGCCGCCTCGATTCCAGGGCATGCGCGCATTGCCCAAAGCGTACACGTCGGATGCCGCACGCCGCCGCGGCTCGCGACCGCGCAATCATGAGTCTTGAGCGCCGCACCCAGCCGGGCCACGATATCGACGGGAATAAACGGCGTATCGCACGAGACCGTCGCCACCATGGGCCAGTCGTGCTGCGCGGCCTGCCGCAGCACGGAATAGAGCGCCGCCAGCGGTCCGGCGCCTTGCAAACTGTCAGGTATGGCCGGCACGGAGATTTCCGGGCGCGGGTCGCCGCTGATGACGAGCGCGCTCACTTGCGGCGCGAAGCGATCGACCACACGTTGCAGCAAGGGGATGCCGTCCAGCCTGGCCAGGGCCTTGTCCCGGCCATAGCGCCGCGACGCGCCGCCGGCGAAAATGACGCCCAGCACCGCGCCATCGTCATGCGGCCGGCTTAATGCGCCAGCGACCAGGCGATCATCTCGCTCAGGCATGCGCCCGCCGGCGATGGCGAATTCTGAATCCGGCCGATGAGCTTAACCCATGCCTCGTCATCGGCCTTGTTGGTGAAGGCCTGCACCGCCCGAAGGGCAAACTCGCATGGGTCGCCATCGGCCACATCATTGATCCGATCCAGTTCCGCGATCAGCGGAATATTGCCGGACTCCGCCAGCATTTCATATACCTGGGACCGGTCCTGGAGCCGGTCCAGAATCTCTCCCAACGTGCTCATGCGGCCGTTCCCATCGATGGCGACATCTCGACGCCTTCGATCGTCGCCCTGCTCACAAGCTGTTCGATATAGGCGGCCACATCGCGGCGCCATTGCTGCTCCGCCAGATAGCTTTCGATCTGGTCGCGCACATAGTCGAACGGAAGCGTTTCGCCACGGGCGCGTGCATCGAGCTTGAGGATATGCGCGCCGAACCGCGAGCGAACCGGCATGGCCGCGATCTCACCTTCCTCCAATCCCTCGAGCGCTTTCTCGAATTCCGGAACCGTTTCGCCGGGGACGATCTGGCCCAACCGGCCGCCATTGGCCTTCGAATCGCATTCGGATTGTTCGCGCGCGATCGCCTCGAACCGCTGCGGGGAGCGGCGC
>JAFECO010000679.1 GCA_018242085.1 Pseudomonadota bacterium | reverse complement strand
CGGTGAATTTGTCGCCGAAGATTGACCGGTTGCCGAGAATTTCGTCGATCGGCGAATTGGCGAGGATTTTGCGCGCCGCGCCCTTGACGATCACATCCAACTGGCCCTGAAGCTCGCTGAAATTGCTCACGCGTTCCGCCGCCATGTTCGAGTCGGAGATGCGGAAGAATGCCGCCAGATCCAGTTCGAACGGCACGCGGTCATTGTCGTAGGCCGCGTAATTGTTCAGGTTGAGGGTGAACACATTTACCGGCAGCACCGTGATCTTGACGCCGATCACCGGCAGCCAGGACGGCCAGGCATAATATGTGTTATGATTAGCCGGCCCGCCGCCATAAGATGTGCGCTTGCTCGACGACTGCACGATGTGAACGGAATTGGTGGGAACGACCGAGCGATAATTCACGATCTTGATGATCAGAAAAAGCAGAAACGCGCCGGCCAGAATTGCGCCGATCCATTGGAAAAGTCCGATGTCCATTTGTGTCTTCCGTGTCCTTGTGTGAATTCCACAGGGCGCTCTTGGCCTGCAGATCTGCACTCAATGGCCGTGACCCATCACGATCCACCCGCCAAACGGACACGCGGTTGTGACCTACAATTTCCCGATGACCCCATTGCCCAGAAATTTTCCTGCGGGATCGTAGCTATTTGTGCGACCGATTTATAGGGCCGGCGCGGGGCGGCATGAATCGGATTGCCACCCCCGCCGCGCCGGACTGATCTTGACGGAAGTTATTTTAAGCATAAAGCTCTTCCGCATGGTCCTCCGCCCGTCCCAGCACCGCGATACTTTCGCCCGGGAAAATCTGCCGCCGGAGGATCAATGGCCGGTCTTCGAATTTTCCCTGCCGCAACTGCACATTCCCGATCCGTTTAACTGCGGCGCCTGGCTGCTGGACGACGCTCTGGACGACCAGGCTTCGCAAAAACCCGCAATCTTCCAAGGCGATACGGTCTGGAGCTATGCCGAACTGGCGGCCCAAACCAATCGCCTCTGTCACGTCCTGACCGAGGAT
>JAFECO010000678.1 GCA_018242085.1 Pseudomonadota bacterium | reverse complement strand
CTGTCCTTGGCCTTGCGCGCCGATTACCGGGACGCGCTTTATCTTGCCGAGGCGGGAAAGATACTGGCGATGATCCAGGGCCTGCCCGCCCGCACCGGCACGGTGATGGTGATCGGGCACAATCCGGGACTGGAGGAGTTGGCGGCGTTCCTGGCCCGCGAGCCGGCCCGGCGCAAGGAGCGGGAGCGGCGCGACGTGCTGGAGGAAAAATTCCCGACTTGCGCTTTGGCCGTGCTGGATTTCGACATCGAACGCTGGCGCGACATCCAGCCGGGCGAGGGGGAGCTGGTGGATTTCGTGCGGCCAAAGGATTTGTAGCCATGAGGCTACAAATCCTTTGGGGCGCAGCGCCGCAAGCGACAGCGGTGGTCAGCGACAGCGTAGCGCCACGCGGCGCGAGCCGGGACCGAGGGATTTGTAGACACCACTGTCATCCCCGGCGAGCACGCGCGGCAGCGTGTGCGAGGGAAGGGGACCCAGGCATCAAAGCCTGGTTGCTGCCAGGTCATTCCACCCAGAATTTTCTTTTTCGATCAGCCGGATCTTCCAAGCCCGGTTCCAGCCCTTGATCTGTTTCTCACGCGCTATGGCATCGTTGATACTGCCGTGAGCTTCGCACCAGACCAGAATGTCCACGCCGTATTGCTTGGTAAATCCCGGAACGGCTTTGCTCTTATGTTCGACGGTCCTGCGGCTCAAATCGTTTGTCACGCCGGTATATAAGGTGCCGTTGCGCCTGCTGGCGAGCATATAGACATATCTCGCCATGTGTTGAGACCTGGGTCCCCACCGGCCTTCGCTTCGCTCGGCGTTCGGTTGGCTTGGTCGCCAACCTCACCCCTCGGCGCTGGCCGCGCCTCGCCGGGGATGACATAGAGGTTACGTCGTCAGCTTCCGGCGGCTCACGGCCAGCTGTTTCCAGCCGAAGGCGACTTCGCTCACTTGCTGGCCGCCCATCATGATCTGGCGGCTGCCGCTGCGCACCCCGCCCATCGCTTCATAGAAGAAGCAGGCATTGTTCTGGGCGTG
>JAFECO010000677.1 GCA_018242085.1 Pseudomonadota bacterium | reverse complement strand
AGCGATATCGAAACCAATGAATGGCTGGCGGCGAAATTCAAATCACTCGGTCTCACCGATGTCCGCACCCAGCCGATCGACCTTCCGCCGCAATGGATGCCGAAAAGCTGGGACGTGACGATGACCAGCGGCGGGCAGACGATCCATGTCGATTCCGCGCAGCCTGACTATGGCGACGAGGGCCTGCCCGCCGGCGGCATTGAAGTGGATGCCGTCTATGCGGGCCTGGGCACGGAGGCGGATTTCGCGGGCAAGGATGTGCGGGGCAAGGCCGTGTTTGTCTACAGCATGCTGGGGCTGCAGGATCAGGGCGGCGTCCGGCGCGCGAGCGAAAAGGGCGCCGCCGTGGTTTTCGAAGTTTCGATGCTGCCGGGAAATATGCGCTATCAGGCCTATCCGTCGGGCGCCAAAGTTCCTTCATTCACCCTCGGCAACGATGACGGAACAGCGGTTCGCCGGATGATCGAAGCGGCAAAGGATGGCGCCGCGCCCAAGATCAAGGTGTCTCTGGAGGTCGAGAGGGTCCCGAACAAGCAGACGGCATTGATCTGGGGCACCCTCCCCGGTGCGACCGACGAAACCATCTATATCGTGGCGCACAAGGATGGCTGGTTCGACGGCGCCAGCGACAATGGCGGCGGCGTCGCCTCCATGCTGGGGCTGGCGGAATATTACGCCAAGATTCCCAAGGCCAAGCGCAAACGCACCCTCATTTTTGTCGGGCTGGATGGGCATCACAATGGCGCGGATGGCGGCGTCGGGCGCCGCTGGATGGTGGCCAACAAGGCCACGCTGTTCCCGAAAACCGCTTTGCTTATCAATGTCGAACACCCTTCGACGATCGTCACGCAATCGCGTCCGCGCTATTATCCCGGCGACGAGATCGCATGGGCCAACACCTATATGCCGCTGGAATGGTATGCCGGCGGCAAGAGCCGTCCCGAATTGCGGAAGATCACCTGGGATGCCTTCCGGAAATTCGGTGTTCCGGCCGAGTTCGATCCCAGTCCCACGCCGCCGGCTGGCGACGC
>JAFECO010000676.1 GCA_018242085.1 Pseudomonadota bacterium | reverse complement strand
CCGCCGGCGTCAGGCGGCCAATTCTTCCAGCTGGTCCAGATTGTGAAGCTTGATCTGCCGGGCGCTGGGCAGGGCGATGACGTGATCGCGCTCCAACTGGGACAGGGTCCGTGAAACCGTTTCGATGGTGAGGCCGAGATAATCGGCGATGTCCTGGCGGGTCATGGCCAGGCTGATCTGCCGGTGGTTGGTGCTTTTCTGCACCCAATCGAGCAGGAATCCGGCCACTTTTTCCATGGCGCTGCGCCGGCCCAGCAGCAGGGAATGATTCTGCGCCTGGGTCATGCCGCGCATGGCGAATTCCAGCAAATCCCGCGACAGATGACGGTCGGTATCGGCGAAGGGATCGGTCTTGGCCTTGCGGTAGGCGACCACCGTGCAATCGGTCACCGCTTCGGCCGACAGGCGATGTTCATCGCCGGGCTCGAAGCCGAACACGTCGCCGGCGACATAGAACGCATCGATCTGGCGGCGTCCGTCCGCCAGGAATTTGCAGGTGCGGACCACGCCCGACACCAGCTTGAAGAAATAATCCGCGTCATCGCCCTGGGCGAAGATTTCGCGGTCCTGGGCGAAATGCTGCACGCTTCCCATGGTGGGCTGGGTGCCAGCATCCTGCTCCAGGAAAGCTCTGGCCTGGGTGGCATGTTGGGCAAGGGGGGCAGCGGAAAGGTGGGGAACCATGGGCGCCTCGCACTGAAGTGTCTTCCACTTTCTAGGCGCGTGCCATGACCGGCGACATTCGGTTTGGTCCCCAGGTATTCCCCCTAGGGATTCTACGTAGGCCTTCCCGGAGCCGTCAGATTACCTGCAAATAGACGAAAGCTCCGCAGGCTGCCGACAAAAGCAAGGCGGCCAACAGCGCCGATCCCAGCCGGACGCCGCCGAATACGGCGCCCAGGACCACCTTGGCGATGCCGTTGGTGAAAGCGGCGACCAGGATCGTCTCAGCGGCGACGGAAGCGGACAGGCTGGCCGGTACCATCCCCGCCATGGAGAGCGTGATCGGGTCCACGTCCAGAAGGCCTGACA
>JAFECO010000675.1 GCA_018242085.1 Pseudomonadota bacterium | reverse complement strand
GTGGTTCCGGTGGGACTTGCCTGGAATCGGGCTTTTGCCGCGGGGGTTGCCGATCCCAACCCCTATGACGGAATTGCGGCGGGCAAGGTCAATCTGTGGGCCGACGACAGCTATCATGCCAGCGACTTCGGTTATTACCTGGAAGCCTTGATGATATTCGGCAAGGTGACAGGGCTGGATCCGCTATCGCTGGGTCCCAAGGAACGCGTGGCCCGCGATTTCGGCTTCTCGCGGCGCCAGACCACCGCTCTTCAGCAGGTCGCCCATGACGAACTGGCGGCGCAAAAATAGCAGCCAACGCGGCGCGTGGCGTCAGAGACAGGCACGCAAAAGCGCAATCGCCTTTTCCACCGTGCGAAGGCGCACGCGGTCGCGGCCGATATCGCCGAAGCGATATTCCCGCACGATCACGTTTCCGGCGAGGCTTGCGGCGCCGATATAGACCAGGCCGACCGGCTTGTCCGGGCTGCCGCCTCCGGGACCGGCGATGCCCGTCACCGCCACGCTGAATTCGGCGCGGGCATTCTTCAAGGCGCCTTGCGCCATGGCGCGGCACACCGGTTCCGACACCGCGCCATATTCTCGAAGCAGTTCTTCAGGAACGCCCAGCAGATCCCGTTTGGCCTCATTGGAATAAGTGACGAAGCCCCGCTCCACCACATCGGATGAGCCGGGAATTTCGGTCAGCAAGGCGGCAATCAGGCCGCCGGTGCAGCTTTCGGCGGTGACGATATGCGCATTCGCCTGGCGCGCGGCTGTCAGCAGATCGCGGGCCTGGGACAGAAGCGTGTCGGCGAACATCAGATCACCCGGAAGTAATGCACCACCCCGGCGATGATCCCGGCGGCAAGGCCGGCCAGCATGTCGTCGGCCATCACGCCCATGCCGCCCGGCAGTTTTTCCGCGGCGGAGATCGGCCAGGGCTTCAGGATATCGAACAGGCGGAACAGCAGGAACGCCAGGGCGAAGGCGGCAACGCTGGGATAGATGGGCGTGAAGCAGATCCCGGCGCAGGCCAGCCATTGGCCCGCCAG
>JAFECO010000674.1 GCA_018242085.1 Pseudomonadota bacterium | reverse complement strand
GCTTCATGCCTTGCAGCATCGCGGCCAGGAAGCGGCGGGCATCGTCACCTATGACAATGGCCAGTTCATCGCCGAGCGTCATGTCGGTCTGGTGGGCGACGCGTTCGGCCGCAAATCCGACGCCGCCAAGAATTTGAAGGGCCAATATGCGGTGGGCCATGTGCGCTATTCCACCGCCGGCGGCTCCAATGCCCGCAACATCCAGCCGATTTTCGCCGATCTCACCGGCGGCGGCATTGCGGTGGCCCATAACGGCAACCTCACCAATGCGCATACCTTGCGCACCGAACTGGTGGGCCAGGGCGCGATCTTCCAGTCGACCTCCGACACCGAAACCATCGTGCATCTGGCGGCCCGCAGTGCCTGCGTGCGCATCGTCGACAAGCTGATCGACGCATTGCGCCAGGTCGAGGGCGCCTATTCGCTGGTGGCGCTGACTTCCAAAAAACTGATCGGCGTGCGCGATCCCTTCGGCGTGCGGCCCCTGGTGCTGGGCATGCTGGAAGGCGCGCCCATCCTGGCCTCGGAAAGCTGCGCCCTGGATATTATCGGCGCCGAATTCGTGCGCGACGTGAAACCGGGCGAGATGATCGTGGCCACCAAAGAGGGGATCGAAAGCCATTTCCCCTTCAAGCCGCAGCAGCACCGCTTCTGCGTCTTCGAATATATCTATTTCGCGCGCCCCGATTCCACCCTGGAAGGCCGCAACGTGTACGAAGCGCGCAAGCGCATCGGCGAAGTGCTGGCCGCGGAATCGCCGGTCGATGCCGACATGATCATCCCGGTGCCCGATTCCGGCGTGCCCGCGGCGCTGGGCTTTGCCAATGCCGCCAAGCTTCCCTTCGAGCTGGGCATCATCCGCAACCATTATGTGGGCCGCACTTTCATCGAGCCGTCGGACCGCATCCGCCATCTGGGCGTGCGGCTGAAGCACAATCCCAACCGCGCCAAGCTCAAAGGCAAGAGGGTCGTGCTGGTGGACGATTCCATCGTGCGCGGCACCACCTCCAAGAAGATCGTGGAGATGGTGCGCGACG
>JAFECO010000673.1 GCA_018242085.1 Pseudomonadota bacterium | reverse complement strand
ATGGACGCCGTTCCAGAAGTCGCCGTCCCGCAATTCGTGCGCGGCTTCGAAAGAGCCGGGATGGCTGCCCCGCATGCCCAGGCGCGTGGGGGGATAATAGCCGGGCTCATTCTGCGCCAGTTTTTCGGCTTCGGTCGCCGCGGCCAGCTCGGGCGCCAATCCGCCGGCCAGCGCCACGGTGCCGATGGCCGCGCCCTGGAGGAAATCACGGCGCGCAATCGGCCGGTCCATGCCAAGCTCTTTGTCGTCCGGTCTGCTCATGGCGTCTCTCTCGCTGGCTAGCCCGCCATTCAATCGCGATTCCGGCAACACGTCAATCTGTGATGGCAGTATCTCGGAGTGTGGATGTGACATGAGCGCCATGTAATTGAGATAAAATCAAGCAATGGACAATTCTATGATCACAGTATTAGATGCTGCTCCGGACGGGAGATGCGGTGATGGGCGGCAATAGCAAAGGGGACGGGATAGACCGGCGCGATTTCCTGAACGGCGCGGCGATCGCGATCGGCGCATCGCTTTGCCCTTTTCATGAAGCCTTTGCCCAAGATGCCGGCCCGGATGCGTCGGCGCGCGATCCGCTGCTGGCGGACGGAATTGCCCAGAACGATGCCCGATATTATCCGCCCGCGCTGAACGGCATGCGCGGCAGCCATCCGGGCTCTTTCGAAAATGCCCATCGGGCGCGGGACGGGGGAACCTGGCCGCCCGATGCGGTGGAGGACACGAAGGAAAGCTATGACCTGATCGTGGTTGGCGGCGGCATATCCGGCCTGTCGGCGGCTTATTTCTTCCGCAAGCAGAACGCCAATGCGCGCGTGCTGGTCCTGGACAATCACGACGATTTCGGCGGCCATGCCAAGCGCAATGAGTTTCAGGCCGGCGGCCGCTTGCTGCTGGGCTATGGCGGCACCCAATCCATCGAAGCGCCCGGACGCTATAGCGATGTGGCCAAGGGGCTGCTGCGGGAGATCGGCATCGATGTGCGGCGATTCTATAAATATTACGATCAGGATTTCTATCGCGCGCACAAGCTGACG
>JAFECO010000672.1 GCA_018242085.1 Pseudomonadota bacterium | reverse complement strand
CTGATAATCGATGGCGGGATAATGCACCCGCGCCCAGGTCGGCTCCTTCATGGACAGCCAGCGGCGGAATGCGCCGAGGCGCCACTCCAGCATCCAATCCGGCTCACCCTTCTTGGCCGAAATATAGCGCACCGTGTCTTCGGAGAGGCCCTTGGGCGCCCGCTCCATCTCGATATCGGTGACGAAGCCGTATTTGTACTTTTCGCCGAGGCCGGCGACGGTTTCCTTGGTTTCCAATGCAGCGGACGACATGGCAATCCTCACGCGGCGGCACGGGCGCGAACCCGTGCGGCCAGTTTTTCAAGCGACGCCACCACGGCGTCGGCGTCCCGATCGGTCGAATCCCAGCCGAAGCTGACGCGAATGGAGGCGCCGGCCAGGTCATCGGCCACGCCCATCGCGGACAAGACATGCGACGGCGCGATCTTGCCGGACGAACAAGACGAACCGGAACTCACCATCACGCCATCCAGATCCAGAGCGATCACGATGTTCTGCGAAGTCAGGCCCGGCAGCGCGACATTGGACGTATTGCCCAGGCGCGGCGCGCCGTCCCCGAAGATGACGGCATCGGGTAGTTTGGCTTTGAGCGTGTGCTCGAAATGGTCGCGCACCGAGGCGACGCGCGCGCGCGCGCCGGCGTCCGCCAGAATGGCGTCTACCGCTGCGCCGAACCCGGCGATCCCGGACAGGTTTTCCGTGCCCGCGCGCAAGCCCTTCTGCTGCCCGCCGCCCGTCATCTGCGGCGCCAACGGCGCGTCGTCACCGACCACCAGCGCGCCCGCACCTTGGGGGCCGCCCAGCTTGTGCGCCGAAAGCGTCATGTAATCGCCAAGCCCGGCATCGAGATCGATCTTGCCCGCGGCGGTCACCGCATCGACCAGCAGCAACGCGCCCGCCTCGCGGCACAGGCGCGAAATCTCCGCGACGGGCTGGATCACGCCGGTTTCATTGTTGGCCGCCATCACGGCAACCAGGGCGCGGCCCTTGCCCTCGCGCAGCGCCACACGCAATGCTTCCAGATCCAGCACGCCATTTGCCGCCACCGGCAA
>JAFECO010000671.1 GCA_018242085.1 Pseudomonadota bacterium | reverse complement strand
GTGCGGCAGCGGATGCCCAGCGGCTGGATCATCGCCGGGGTCGCCATTGTCTGCATTCTTGGCGGATTCCAGAATCTGATCTTTTACGACACGGGTTGCCGGGGCTGCGGACATCTTCTCATGCAATCGGCATTCCTTCCGCCTTTCCCGCATTTCGCGGAAGGCGTGGCCCGCGCGGCGATGAACCTGGCGATTGTTGGCGGTCTCTGGTGGCTGACAGTTCGCAAGAAGACGCTCCATGCCATGGCGCTTTCGCATTCCGATCCTCACCCTTCGACCAGCTCAGGGTGAGGGGTGCTCGATTTCCTCATGCTGAGCTTGCCGAAGCATGAGGACGTCTTTGCACGACAGGCGATGGTGACGATTTCCAGAAGCAGTGGCGGGGTGGAACGGGCCATTGAACAGTGACGGCAAAGTACAAAGTCGTTCGTTTCGCTTGATGTAACGCCGCATTCGCAGCCGCTGTTGGTCGAACCGTCTTTGCGGTTCGTCGGTGGGAACGCCGGTTGGTGGAAAGTCCGGCGGCGCCGGTCGAAGGCGCGGCGACTTGGATTCACGCGATGCCTAGTGTGACCCCATCAAGCGCGTGTGAGCCCATCAAAACGGACACACAAGGCTGCCACACCGTTCATGCCCCGCCTCGTTACCGAAGGAGACCCCCATGTTCCTCCGTCATCATAGCTTCAAGCTTCTTGGCACCGCCGCCCTGATGCTGGCCGTCGGCACGGGTTTTGCCGCCGCGCAGACCCGCAGCATCGGCATCGATGCCAGCGACCTGGACCTGGCCAGCAATGCCGGACGCGCCGTGCTGGAACAGCGCGTCAATCATGCCGTCGATAACATTTGCGGGTCGCCCCATGCCCGTTCGACTTGGGAGCAGGTGAACTACGCCACCTGCAGCAAGGCGGCCCGTGCCGATGTGCGATCCAAGGTCGATGCCATGGTCGCGGCGGCCGAGAATGCCCGCAAGATGGCGGGCACCCGCGCCACCACGCCGTCGATGTGACGCTAGGCTTTGCCCCGCGCCGCCATGGCGCGGGCATTGCTGAGATA
>JAFECO010000670.1 GCA_018242085.1 Pseudomonadota bacterium | reverse complement strand
GATACGGACTGGACGGCCAAGCTGGTCGATGTGAAGCCCGACGGCTATGTCCAGAACATCCAGTCCGGCATCGTGCGGGCGCGCTACCGGGCCGGTGCCGGCAAACCGGCGCAGCCGATCGAACCCGGCAAGGTTGAGAGTTATACGATCGACATGTGGGCAACCAGCTATGTGATTCTGCCGGGGCACAAATTGCGGCTCGAAATCTCCAGCAGCGATTTTCCCCGTTTCGACCGCAATTTGAACACGGGCGAAGACACGGCGACGGGCACGCAAATGGTGGCCGCCAATCAGACCGTCTATCACAGCGCCCGCTATCCCTCTCACGTCGTACTGCCGCTGATTCCGAGAGGAACGTCCAAGTGAACCTCCCAACTTGAGCGGGCCGAAGCGCAAAACGTTTCGGCCCGCCTCTTTTTACCGGCGTTGCAGGCGTGGTTCACCGCGGCGGAGGATTTGGCGGCGAGAGTGACGGCAGGCGGCATGGTATCCTCGTGGTTTTGCATCCGGAAATTCGGACACAGAGGACCGTCCCCAAGGATTCCGTTTGGGACAACAGCTGTCCGAATCATAACTACTCGCCCTATTCCCGGCCCAGCACTGGAAAAATGCCTGGTTAAGCCAGCCCACAATGTAGTCTTGGTAAAGGGTACGAACTTCGTTCCGGTCCGTCTTCCTTTGCCCGCTTTGCAAGTCGAAAGCCGCGTGCTACCGAACGTCCTCGGCCGGGACCAACCGGAGCGCAAGCGAAGGGCTGGGCGGAAACTCCGGCGGCATGCTAAGACCGCGCGAGTGCGGGTGTAGTTCAATGGTAGAACGGCAGCTTCCCAAGCTGCATACGAGGGTTCGATTCCCTTCACCCGCTCCAGCCTTGAGGAAACACCATGCTCCCCCAAGGCTGCTGCAGGATCACTGCTGATATTCCGTCGGCGGCCGCATGCGGTGCTCGCCGTCCTTGAAGCGCATCGCGAAGTGCCTCCAGGCCCGCTCCATTCTCGCCGTGGGAACGTTCATCGGCGCGGCCATGTCGGACGTGAAGGCGCCGTGCGCCGCCG
>JAFECO010000066.1 GCA_018242085.1 Pseudomonadota bacterium | reverse complement strand
TGCAGGAAGTGATGGCGCGGGGCGGCAAGATCTTGCTGATTTCGGACGCGCGCGGCATCGCCGAAGCGGGCCCGGTCTGGGCCAGCATCACCGTGCCCGACGCCGATTCCTTCCTGGCGCCGTTGATCTATGCGATTCCGGTGCAGCTGTTGGCCTATTACGCGGCTATCGCCAAGGGCACGGATGTGGATCAGCCCAGGAATCTCGCCAAATCCGTGACGGTCGAGTAGGACGCCAAGTCCGCGTCAACGCAAAAAAACAAACCACATTGTCATGGCCCGCGTATGCGGGCCATGACGTATGATTTATTTGATCGGCGGCCTTCGCGTTCGGACTCTAGCCCGGCGGCAGCCCCGTGGCTTCCTGGTGGGGCATGATCCGGCCGCCGGATTTGTAGACCGTGCCGCCTTTCATCACGAACTGGACATGCTCCAGGGCTGAGATGTCGGCCAGCGGATCGGCATCGACCGCCACCAGATCGGCATAGCGGCCGGGCTGGACCGTGCCGATATCTTCCTTGTCGCCGATCAGGTCCGCCGCCGATCCGGTCGCCGCGATGATGGCGTCCATCGGCGTCATGCCGGAGAGGACCATCAGCGCGAACTCCTTGGCATTGGTGCCGTGCGGCGCCAATCCCTGATCGGTGCCGAACGCGATCTTGACCCCCGATGTATAGGCGTCGTGCAGGTTCTGGCGCATGCGCGGCGTCACCGCGATGGCCTTTTCGGCGGAGGAGGGCGGAAGCTGTTCGGGATGCGCCTTGGCCACGTCATAGACGACCTGGGCGATCAACAGCGTCGGCACCAGATAGGCGCCATGCTGCTTCATCAAGGCATAGCTTTCCTTGTCGGCATAGGACCCGTGCTCGATGGAATCCACGCCCAGCTTGACGGCCTGGTCGATGGCCTTCTTGCCATGGGCATGGGCCGCCACCTTCATGCCCAGCGAATGGGCCGTCTCGATCACCGCGGCGATCTCGTCATCGGTCATCAACTGGCGGCCCGGATCGTCGCCGATGGAGAGCACGCCGCCCGACGGCATGATCTTGATCAGGTCCGCGCCCTCGCGCCGAAGTTTGCGCACGATGCGGCGCGCATCCTGGGCGCTGTCCACGATGCCATCCTTCCAGGCCGGGCTGGACAGTGCCGGGTCGAGCCCATTGGCATCATCGCCATGGCCGCCGGTCGGCCCCAGAGGCGGTCCCGAAACCCACATGCGCGGTCCTTCCACCTGGCCGGCGGCAATCGCTTTTTTCAACGCGATCACCACGCCGGCCTGGGCGCCCACATCGCGCACGCTGGTGAAACCGGCCAGGAGCGTGTTGCGCGCATAGGCGGTCGATTTGACGGCGGCATCGAAATCGGTCCGGGTGACGGCTTCCGCGATGGGATTGCCGCCATCATTCTGGCTGGTGATATGGACATGGGTATCGATCAGGCCGGGCAGGACCGTCGATTTGGAAAGATCGATCACTTCGGCACCGGCGGGCGTGGCGAAGCCGGACTGCACCCCTGTGATGCGGTCGTCATGGATGAGGATGGAGACATTCGTCCGCGCGGTCTTGCCGATGCCGTCGATCAGCCGCCCGGCATGGACCACGATGTCGCGCGCCGAGGCCGGACCCGCCGCCGCAAGCAATGCGATGGCGGAGACGCCGAAGAATGCGTGTTTCATTTTTCCCCCGATGGTGCGCGCTCCGTCAGACAGTAACGCGTGACACCAACGCCGCAAGCGCTATGTTGTGCGGCAATTGCCCGTGCCACCTTGGCCTTCCCATGCTCTGCCGGTAAGTTGCCCGCCATGACCGACCTTGCTCCGCTGAAACGCGCCGCCGCCGCCAAAGCCCTTGAATATGTCGTTGACGGCATGAAACTGGGGCTTGGCTCCGGCTCGACCGCCGAATTGTTCGTGGAGCTTCTGGCACCGCGCATACGGGGCGGCCAGAAGCTGCTCTGCGTGCCCACCTCCGAGCGCACCGCGGCCTTGGCCCGCAAGCTGGGAATCACTTTGGCCAATCTCGACGATCTGGCGCCGCTGGATCTGACGGTGGACGGCGCGGACGAAGCCGACCGCAATCTGGACCTGATCAAGGGCGGCGGCGGCATGCTCTTGCGCGAGAAGATCGTGGCGGCTTCGTCGAAGAAGATGATCGTGATCGCCGACGAATCCAAGCTGGTGCCGCGGCTGGGCAAATTCCCGCTTCCGGTCGAAGTGGTGGAGTTCGGCCACAAGGCGATCGCGGCGCGGCTCAAGGCCGCCATCGACGGCCTGGGCTACAAGGATGTGAAGATCATGCAGCGCCAGAAGGACGGCGCGCCGTTCAAGACCGACAGCGGCAATTTGATTTATGACTGCCACATGGGCGCGATCCAGAACGCCGACAAGCTGGGCAAGTCGGTCCATGCCGTGCCGGGCGTGGTCGAGCATGGGCTGTTTGTGGGCATCGCCACCACGCTGATCATCGCCGGTCCCGGCGAAGTCGAAGTGATTGAGCGGTGACATTCAGCACCGACTGTCATCCCCGGCGAGCGGCGCATCGAAGATGCGGTGCGAGGGAAGGGGATCCAGGCGTTTGTTGAAATACCTGGATCCCCTTCCCTCGGCGCTGGCCGCGCCTCGCCGGGGATGACATGAAGCAAGAGGTAGGTTCCGAGTGATGTCCAGACACGACTACGACCTCTTCGTCATTGGCGGCGGTTCGGGCGGGGTGCGCGCGGCGCGGATGGCGGCGCTGGCGGGCGCCAAGGTGGCGCTGGCGGAAGAATACCGCATGGGCGGGACCTGCGTGATCCGCGGCTGCATTCCCAAGAAGCTGATGGTCTATGCCAGCCAATTCTCCGAGAACTTCCTGGACGCGCCCGGCTATGGCTGGACCATTCCGGGCACGCCCAGCTTCGACTGGCCGACCCTGATCGCCAACAAGGACAAGGAGATCGCCCGGCTGGAAGGGCTCTACACCAAGAATGTCCAGGCGGCGGGCGTCACCATCTTTTCCGACCGCGCCGTGTTCGAGGACGAACACACGCTGCTGTTGCTGAACGCGCAGAAAAAAGTGACGGCGGAAAAAATCCTGATCGCCACCGGCAACCGGCCTACCCGCGAGATGGGCACCACCCATATCATTCCCGGCGGCGATCTCTGCATCACCTCCAACGAAGTGTTTCATTTGAAAGAAATGCCCAAGCGGGTGCTGGTGGCGGGCGGCGGCTATATCGCGCTGGAATTCGCCCACATCTTCCACGGGCTGGGGGCGCATGTGAGCCTGGTCTATCGCGGCGAGAAGCCTTTGCGCGGGTTCGACAACGACATGCGCGACGCGCTGGTGGATTCGATGAGCGCGCGCGGCCTGGATGTGATGCTGGGCTGCGAATTCACCAAGGTGGAAAAGCGGGGCGATTGCCTGCACGCGGAAACCAACAAGGGCGGGGTGATCGAGTGCGACCAGATCCTGCTCGCCATCGGCCGCCAGCCCAACACCGACGCCTTGCATGTCGAAAAGGCGGGCGTGGAACTGGGCATGAAGGGCGAAGTGGTGGTGGACGAATATTCCCGCACCAGCGCGCCGCACATCTATGCCGTGGGCGATGTCACCAACCGGCTGCAGCTGACCCCCGTGGCGATCCATGAAGCCATGTGCTTTGTGGAGACCGCTTTCAAGAACAATCCCACCCGTCCGGATCACGAGCATGTCGCGAGCGCGGTCTTCACCACGCCGGAATTGTCGGTGGTCGGCATGTCGGAAGAAAAGGCGCTGGGCACTGGCCACAGCATCGATGTCTACAAATCCACCTTCCGGCCGCTGCTCCATACGTTGGGCGGCCGCGCCGTGCGGACCTCGATGAAGATGGTGGTGGATGCCAAGACGGACAAAGTCCTGGGCGTGCATATTTTCGGCGACCATGCCGCCGAGATCGTTCAGCTCGCCGCCGTGGCCCTGCGCATGGGCGCGACCAAGCGGGATTTCGACCGCACCGTGGCCTTGCACCCCACCGCCGCCGAGGAGCTGGTCACCATGCGGACCAAGAGCTACTCGAAATCCCCCGGCTGAGACCGGGCGCAAAGCCTTCTTTTCCGGCGAATTTTTCCCGGTTTTCCGCCCTTCTGGTAATGGGCGGGCGCTTCCCCTATATCCCAAAGCCGATATCGAAGGAGGACCGCGTGGCCCAGCCCTGGACCCCGCAAAGCTGGCAGTCCAAGCCCATCCGTCAGGTGCCGGAATATCCGGACCAGGCGGCGCTGGACCGTGCCCTGGCGCAACTGAAAACCCACCCCCCGCTGGTGTTCGCGGGCGAGGCGCGCAACCTGATGGCCCAGCTGGGCCAGGTGGCCGAAGGCAAGGCGTTCCTGCTGCAAGGCGGCGATTGCGCCGAAAGCTTCGCCGAATTCCACCCCGACAATATCCGCGACACGTTCCGCGTGCTTTTGCAGATGGCGGTGGTGCTGACATTCGCCGCCGGCGTGCCGGTGGTGAAGGTGGGCCGCATCGCCGGCCAGTTCGCCAAGCCCCGCTCCGACGATTTCGAGACCCAGAACGGCGTCACCCTGCCGTCCTATCGCGGCGACAATATCAACGGCAGCGAGTTCACCGCGGAAGCGCGCATTCCCGATCCCCAGCGCATGATCCAGGGCAATGCCCATTCCGCGGCGACGCTCAATCTGTTGCGCGCCTTCGCGTCGGGCGGCTATGCCGACCTGCACAATGTCCATCGCTGGATGCTGGGCTTCATCGCCGACAGTCCCGCGGGCGAACAGTATAAAGGCCTGGCCGGCCGCATCTCCGAGACCTTGGATTTCATGGCGGCCTGCGGGATCAATTCGGACTCGGTGCCGCAACTGCGCACCACCGATTTCTACACGTCGCATGAAGCGCTGCTGCTGGCTTACGAGCAGGCGATGACGCGCGTCGATTCCACCAGCGGCGACTGGTACGACACCTCCGCGCACATGGTCTGGATCGGCGACCGCACCCGCCAGGTTGACGGCGCCCATGTCGAATTCTGCCGCGGGATCAAAAATCCCATCGGCCTGAAATGCGGCCCCTCGCTGGATCCGGATGAATTGCTGCGCCTGATCGGGATCCTCAATCCGGCCAACATTCCCGGCCGCCTGACCTTGATCGCCCGTTTCGGCGCCGACAAGGTGGCCGAAAAGCTGCCGCCGCTGGTGCGCGCGGTGAAGCGCGAAGGCGCGTCGGTGGTGTGGTCGTCCGACCCCATGCATGGCAACACCATCAAGCTCAAATCCGGCTACAAGACCCGTCCGGTCGACCGCATCCTGGAAGAAGTGCGCAACTTCTTCGCCGTCCATCGCGCCGAAGGCACCCATGCCGGCGGCGTGCATTTCGAGATGACCGGACAGGATGTGACGGAATGCCTGGGCGGCGCCCAAGCGATCAAGGAGCTCGACCTGTCGTCGCGCTACCAGACCGCCTGCGATCCGCGCCTCAATGCCAGCCAGGCGCTGGAACTGGCCTTCCTGATCGCCGAAGGCATCCGCGACGAACGCATTAAAGGCGCAAGCCTGGCGGCTTCCGCCTAAAGGGGCTCATGGGAATCGCGAGGCTATTGGCGAAAGGCTGGATCCTCTTCTGCCTGTTCGCGGGCGCCCATGCCTTGCGGATCGGGATCGCCAGCGGCATCCCGCTTGGCTCGCTCATTCCCGCCATCGGCATCTGCGTGATCCTGTTCACCGCGATGGGACTCTTGTTCGCGGGCGGTTTCGGGGTTTCGGCCGGCCTGCCGGGCACGCCCTTGAAGGCGCGGCTGGGGCTGGACCATTTCCTGCCCGGCTTCAACGAGAGTGTGTTCCTGCTCTTCGTCTGCCTGTCCTTCGCCAACCAGGTCTGGTTCGCCCCCAATTATCTGTATGGCGCGGCGGTGACGCCCCTGGAACATGCGGTCTATTTCGCGGTGCCGGGCCAGCGGGCCCTGGTCGGGGCGCTGGACGAGTGCAGCCTGGATGGCGGGCGGATCTTTTCCTCCGCCTTCACCTGGGCCCTGGCGGTGATCTATCTGGCGTCCGCCTGTTCGCGGCTGCGGCTCCAGGCCGGGATCATCCGGCTGGAGCGCAACACCCGTCCGGAAGGCCTGGGCCCGTCGATCCGGGCCTTCTGCCTGGGCCTGGTGGCCGTGGTGGGGGTGCAGTTCCTGTTCGTGGGTTCCGCCTATCCCTGGTTCCCCTGCAACGCCTTTGCCGATATCGCGGGCGCGCTTTTGATCGGGCTGGCGCCCTTGATGCTGTCCTATGTCGTGGTGGCCGCGCTGGCCACGCTCCTGGCAAGTTCCCCAGAAGTTTGAACCCTCTAAATAGTTAACACGCTGATTTCGTTAATTTATTTTAGCCCGGTAACAAGCCGAAACATCTTATGAGTCGCGTTGGCGAGTCCCGGCGCGCTTAAAGAGCGTCAGGGTTGATAACCAAGGGCTGTGTATGTTCATCCGCCGTCGCGTTCCGGAACAGGGGCCGCTCAAGGCTGCCGTCATTGGCGTCGGCGCCTTTGGCCGTCACCATTGCGCCAAGTACCGGGCCATCCCCGGCGTCGAACTGTTCGCCGTGGCCGACACCAGCCCTGAAATCCGCCACACCGCCGCCGCCCAATATGGCGTCCTGGCCGTCGCCGACTGGCGCGAGCTTCTGGGCAAGGTCGATCTGGTCTCGATCTGCTCGCCCGCTGTCACCCATGCCGCCATCGTGCGCGCTTTCCTGAACGCCGGCGCCCATGTGCTGGTGGAAAAGCCCATCGCCACCACCATGGCCGAAGCCGATGAGTTGGTCGCCCTGGCGCGCAAGACCGGCCTGACCCTCACGGTCGGCCATCAGGAACGTTTCGTTTTCGCCCGCACGGGCCTTCTGGACCAGACCGTGCAGCCGCTGGAAATCCAATGCTGGCGCCGGGGTCCCTGGACCGGCCGCGGCGACGATGTCAGCGCCGTGCTGGATCTGATGATCCACGATCTCGACCTGGTGCACACGCTGGTCGACAGCCCGGTCGCCAATGTCACCGCCCGCGGGACCACCCAATATGGCCCCCATGCGGATGAGATCGCCGCCGAAGTGACCTTCGCCAACGGCACCGTGGCCTATCTGGACACCAGCCGCATCGCCGACAGCCGCAAGCGCGGCTTCCGCGCCGTCTATGCCGACGGCGTGGTGGAAATCGACTTCCTCACCCGCGAGATCGTCAACACCACGCCGCGCCCCTTGGCCGAGCTGGAAATGGGCGATCCCTTGGGCGACGCGGTGTCGTCCTTCGTCGCCGCCGCGCGGGGCGAAGCCGAACCGCTGGTGTTGCCGGAACAGGCGGCCCGGGCGGTGGAAACCGCGCTTCTGATCGAGGAAGCCGCCGACGCCACCATCCCGGCACTCGTGCGCGGACGGTATGGCCGGCTTGCCGCCACGGCTTAAGCGGCGCTTTCTCTTTTCGCGTCCAACAGTCTAAACAACGGCGATGACCGGTCGCTTCCGCATTGCCCTGGCGCAGCTCAATCCCGTGATGGGCGACATCGCGGGCAATCTGAAGCGCGCCCGCGAAGCACGCCTCAAGGTGCCGGACGCGGACGTCATCCTGTTCTCCGAACTCTTCATCGTGGGCTATCCGCCCGAAGACCTGGTGCTGAAGGGCGCGCTTCAGGCCGACGCCCGCGAAGCGATCGAGGCTTTGGCCGCCGACACCGCCACCGGGCCCGCCATCCTGATCGGCGCGCCCTGGG
>JAFECO010000669.1 GCA_018242085.1 Pseudomonadota bacterium | reverse complement strand
GCCGATCTGTTCCTGGACGAGAACAAGCGTTCGCCCGAACTGATCGCGCATCTGGGTGACGGCGTGCGCCTGGCGCCCATGGCGGATTTCACGGCGGCGTTGGGCGCATTGAGTGGGAAGGCCGTACTGGTCGATCCCGCCACGGCAGCCTTCGCCATCTCCGACCGCCTCGGCAAGGCAGGCGCGAAAGTGAAGAACGGGCCCGATCCTTGCCAACTGCCCAAGGCCTGCAAGAATCCGCTGGAGATCGAAGGCACCCGCAAGGCCCATATCCGCGACGGCGCGGCGCTGTCACGGTTTCTCGGCTGGTTCGCGCGCGAAGCGCCCAATGGCGAACTGACCGAGATCGCCGCCGCCGAAGCGCTGGAGGGCTTCCGCCGCGCGACCAATTACCTGTCCGACCTGTCGTTCGATTCCATTTCCGGCGCGGGCAGCAATGGCGCCATCGTGCATTACCGCGTCACCCGCTCGACCAACGCGCCCATCCTGAACAACCAGATGTTCCTGATCGATTCCGGGGCGCAATATCCCGACGGGACCACCGATGTCACCCGCACCGTGATCGTGGGCGCGCCCACGCCGGAAATGCGCGACCGTTTCACCCGCGTGCTCAAGGGCCATATCGCGCTGGCCACGGCGCGCTTTCCCGAAGGCACCACCGGCATGCAGCTCGACAGTTTCGCGCGGCGGCCTTTATGGGAAGCGGGGCTGGATTATGATCACGGCACCGGCCATGGCGTGGGCTCTTATCTTTCGGTGCATGAAGGACCGCAGAACATCTCCAAGCGCCCGGTCAGCCAGCCTTTGATGCCCGGCATGATCTGTTCCAACGAGCCCGGCTATTACAAGGCTGGCGAATACGGCATCCGCATCGAGAATCTGGTGGTGGTGACCGAGCCCAAGCCGATGCCGGACGGCGAGCGGCCCATGATGGGGTTCGAGACCATCACCCTGGCGCCCATCGACCTAAACCTGGTGGAGCCGGGCCTTCTCACCGACGCCGAACGCATCTGGCTCAACGCCTATCACGCCCGCGTGCTGGAAACTTTGCGCCCG
>JAFECO010000668.1 GCA_018242085.1 Pseudomonadota bacterium | reverse complement strand
CCTTCCTGGATCAGAAGCCGCGAGACGCCGCGCGCCACTTCGGCCGCGGTGGAAGTCGAGATCACAACAGCCTCTCGTAAAAACCGCCAAAGCTGCCATCCGGCGCCACCAGATGGATTTCCAGAATCCAATGGCGGGGGCGGCCATGGCCATCCGGATCGCGCATCGAAGTCGGGTTCTCAGGGCTGATGCGATAAAGCGCCTTGTCGCCGGGGATCAGGGCGTGGGCGAATTCGCTCACCAGATGGCCCGCGATCTTGCCGCCGAAACGCCAGCCCGCTTTGGCCGCGGCCTCCTGCGCAAAGGCGTAAAGCGCCGCGCCGGTCATGCCGGGATCCTTGCGGTAATGCGCCTGCACCTCGGCAAAAACGCGCGGCAGGTCGGCCACCAGCTTGTGCTTCTTGGGATCATCGCCCAGCACATAGCTTTTGCCGATATCCGCTTCCCAGGCCTCGAACACCGGCCCCAGATCGACATAGACGATGTCGTCGGCCTCAATGGCGCGGTCCGGCGGATTGTCGCCCGCGATGGTGATGCTGTTGGGGCCGCTGCGCACGATGCGCTTGTGCCAGTGCTTTTCGACGCCGAATTCGCGCGCCGCCAATTCGCCGATCTGGTCTTGAACCTCGCGTTCGGTGACGCCGGGGCGGACCAGCCCATCCCGTTCGATGGCGTCGAACAGGCGCAATGCCTTGGCCTGGGCGGTTTCCAGTTCGGCGCGGCGGGTGTCTTCGGCAAGAGGGGCCAGGTCGCTCATGGCGGGAGTGGACCATCGCGCCCGGCCAAGATCAATCGCGCCGTTGGCCGGGATAGCCGGCCTGCGTAGAATGCAGGTTGCATGAGAGGGGATGCCATGAAAGCCATCGCCGCGTTCCTGCTTCTGATATGGACGGTTTCCGGCGCGGCCGCCGCGCCCTGCCCTTGCACCACAGTCTTCACCGGCGATGCGAAGCCTTTCATTGCCGAAGGCCTGGCCCGCGATGGCGATCGATTTTTTGTCGCGGGCGTGGCGGCGCGGCGCATCGTGGAAATCCGGAACGGCCGGGCGCGCGATTTC
>JAFECO010000667.1 GCA_018242085.1 Pseudomonadota bacterium | reverse complement strand
TTGGCGGCGAAACCCTGTGACGGCGGCGGCAGTTCCGCCAACGTATAGCCGTGATAGTCGGTCATCACCGGTTCGGTCCATTCGCCTTTGTAATTGGCGAGGTCTTCGACCGTCATGGTGCCGCCCAGGGCGCGCACTTTCTTCACTAGGGCTTCGGCCACGGGACCTTTGTAGAATCCGTCGCGGCCTTTCTCCTGTAGGATGCGGAAGGTCTTGGCCAGATCGCGGTTCCTGTAGATCTGGCCCGCCTTGGGCTGCTTGCCGTCGATGTACCAGGTCGCCACCGAATCCGGATCGAGTTCGGTGCAGCAATTCTCCAGCTGGGCGCGATTGGCGTTCACCGCCTTGGGCAGATGCCAGTCGAAGGCGATGCGCTCGGAGATGGGAAAGCCCTGTTCGGCATATTGCACGGCGGGCGCCAGCACCTGCTTGAATTTCATGGTGCCGAATTTGTCCAAGACTTCGCCCCAGCCCCAGGCCGCGCCGGGCACCGTCACCGACAGCACGCCATGCGCCATGCCCGAACCGGGGCCGTCATTGCGGGGGTCGAATTTGTAGCCATGGCTGTTCATGAAGGCCAAACTCTGGCCGGACGCGGCCATGCCGCTGGCATTGAGCACATGCAGCTTGTGGTCCTTGGCGGTGTAGACGATGGCGAACATGTCGCCCGCCAGGCCCACATTCATGGGCTCCATCAGATTGAGCATGGCGGCGGTCGCCACCGCGGCGTCCACCGCGTTGCCGCCTTTCTTGAGGATGTCCAGACCGGCCTGGGCGGCCAGCGGCTGGCTGGTGGTGACCATGCCGTTGCGGGCCATCACTTCCGAGCGGCCCTGGGCCATCCAGCCCTCGGCCCGGTCGCCGCGCACGGCCTTGCAGAAGGGCGGGTTGACGGCGTCTTTGGCGCTGGAGCAGGTGGCGGAGGCCAGATCGGCCGCCGGCGCGGGCAGGGCCATGAGGCCTAGGGCCGAAGCGCCCGCCGCCGCGATCAGGGCGCGGCGCAGCCCGGCCGGAATATGTCTTTTCATGCGCGTCTCCTCGGTTCCAGTCTGTGCTGGTGCA
>JAFECO010000666.1 GCA_018242085.1 Pseudomonadota bacterium | reverse complement strand
GTGTGCAGCCAGACGGTACGGTCCGTGATGCGGCTCCAGAAATCCGTCAGGCGGTCCAGGCGATTTTCCGGCTTGTTGCCGGCAATGATGGCGGCGTTCACCGCGCCAATGGAAACGCCGGACACCCAGTCCGGCTCAAGCCCGGCCTCATGCATGGCCTCATAGACGCCGACCTGATAGGCGCCCAGCGCGCCCCCGCCTTGCAGCACCAGAGCGATGCGGCCGCAGCGTTCCGGCCGCCAGCCGGGCATAATATCGTCTTCGAATGCGATGGGTTTGCCGTCCATGGCGCGACTCTAGGCCGGGCGGGTTAAAATTCCCGTGACATTCACGGTTCAAAAATAAACTCTCGTTAAAGTATTCATGGGGGGCATGGTACGGTCCAGGCCCCTTCCCAAAACAAGGAATTCGTCATGCTCAAAGGCAAGGTCGCCCTCGTCACCGGCTCGACCAGCGGCATCGGCCTCGCCATCGCGCGGGCCTATGCCAGACAGGGCGCCGACATCGTGATCAACGGCTTCGGCGACAAGGACTCCATCGAAAAGGAGCGCACCGGCATCGAAAGCGAATTCGGCGTCCGCGCGCATTATTCCGGCGCCGATATGAGCAAGGGCGAGGAAATCGCCGCCATGGTGGCCGAAGCGCAAGAGAAGCTCGGCGGCGTCGATATCCTGGTCAACAATGCCGGCATCCAGTTCGTCTCCCCGATCGAGGATTTCCCGCCTGAGAAATGGAACCAGATCATCGCCATCAACCTGTCCGCCGCCTTTCATGCCATCCGCGCCGCGGTGCCGGGCATGAAGGCGAAGAAATGGGGCCGCATCGTCAACACCGCCTCGGCCCATGCCCTGGTCGCTTCGCCGTTCAAATCGGCCTATGTCTCCGCCAAGCATGGCATCGCCGGGCTGACCAAGACCGTGTCCCTGGAGACCGCCACCTTCGGCATCACCGTCAACGCCATCTGTCCCGGCTATGTCTGGACGCCGCTGGTGGAAAAGCAGATTCCCGACACCATGGCGGCGCGCAATCTGACGCGCGAACAGGTGATCAACGACGTGCTGCTGCA
>JAFECO010000665.1 GCA_018242085.1 Pseudomonadota bacterium | reverse complement strand
AAAAGGCTTTCCGCGATCAGCAGAGCCACGCCCGCCGAAATCGCAATGTCCGGGAAATTGCAGACGAAAAGCGGGGCCGGTCCCAGATGCAGGAAGAGATAGTCGAACACCGCCCCATGAAAGGCGCGGTCGGCCAGATTGCCCAGCGCTCCGCCCACGATGAGGCCATAGGCGATCGCCGTCAGACTGTTTGCCGCTCGCCAGGCCAGGATGCTGACGCCGATAATGATCGCCGCCAGGACCGCGATCAGAAGATAGCGGCCCATATCGGCGTCCTGCCGGAACAGGCCGAAGGACACTCCCCGATTCCAGACCTGGGCGTATTCCAGCAACCCCGGAATCAGAACCGCGCTCGCTTTCGCCGGCATCAGCAGCATTTCGAGCACAAGGCCGATGATGAAGGAAAGGCCGGCAAAGATGGCGGCAATCGAGCGGATGCGCGTCAATGCGCGGCATCCCAATTGTCGGCGGCGCGGGCTTCCACCACCAGGGGCACGGAGATTTCCACGGCCGGGAGCGCGGCCTTCTCCATCACCGAGGCCACCAGCTTGCGGGTCGCTTCGACGTCCTTGTCCGGCGCCTCGAAGATCAATTCGTCATGGACCTGGAGCAGCATCTTGGCCGCGAGCTTCTTGTCTTTCAGCGCATCGGGCAGGCGCACCATGGCCCGGCGGATGATGTCGGCGGCCGCGCCCTGGATCGGCGCATTGATGGCGGCGCGCTCGGCCCCGCCGCGGAAACCAGGAATCTTGGAATTGATTTCGCGGATATGGATGCGCCGACCGAAAAGCGTCTCCACGAAGCCGTGGGTGCGGGCGAACTGCTTGGTGTCTTCCATATAGACGCGGATGCCGGGAAAGCGGGCGAAGTATTTCTTGATGTAATCGCTGGCTTCGCTTTGCGCGATGCCCAGCTGGTTGGCCAGGCCAAAGCTGGAAATGCCGTAAACGATGCCGAAATTGATCGCCTTGGCCCGGCGGCGGATTTCCGGCGGCATGCCTTTCACCGGCACGCCGAAAATCTCCGACGCCGTCATGGCATGAATGTCGAGATTGTCCGCGAACGC
>JAFECO010000664.1 GCA_018242085.1 Pseudomonadota bacterium | reverse complement strand
CCAATGCGCGCGCATTGGGGCGGTGGCTTTGCTTTTGGAGATACCTATTTTCGCCGCCGCATCGCATCTGGAACCGGTGTTCGAGCCCGTCATTGAAAAGGCGGGGTTCAAGCTGGTGCGCCTGCGCGTCATGGGCGGGGCCTCCAAGACTTTGCAGATCATGGCGGAGCGGCCTGACGGCAGCATGGACGTGGAAGGCTGCGCCGTGCTTTCCCATGCGCTGCTCGATTTCATCGAGGCCGAAGATCCCATCGAAGGCGATTACGAAATCGAAGTGTCATCGCCGGGGATCGACCGGCCGCTGACGCGTCTTGCCGATTTCACCCGCTGGAAGGGGCACGAAGCCAAGATCGAACTCAACGCGCCGGTGACCATCGCCAGCGGGGCAGGGCGCAAGCGGTTCAAAGGCACGCTCGAGGGCCTGGACGGCAATGATGTCGTGATCACCTCGCAGGGCGCGCGCATACAATTTCCGTTCCGCTCCATCTTGGAAGCGAAACTCGTTCTCACCGACAAGCTCATTCAGGAAGATTTGAAGGCGCGCAAGAAAGCGCCGAACTAGGAGAAGACTTTCATGGCCAGTGCAATTTCCGCCAACCGGCTCGAACTCTTGCAGATCGCGGACGCTGTCGCACGCGACAAGTCGATCGACAAGTCGGTGGTGCTGACCGCGATGGAAGAGGCGATGCAGCGCGCCGCCAAGGCCCATTACGGCGCCGAGAACGACATCAAGGTCGATATCGATCCCAAGACGGGCGAGACCCATGTCTCGCGCTATCTGCATGTCGTGGAAGCGGTGGAGAACGACAAGACCGAGATCAGCCTGGAAGACGCCCGCCGCCGCAATCCCGATGCGCAGATCGGCGACATCATCGCCGAAACCCTGCCGCCGGTCGATTTCAACCGCATCAATGCCCAGAACGCCAAGCAGGTGATCGTACAGAAGGTGCGCGACGCCGAGCGCGAGCGCCAGTATGACGAATATAAGGACCGCATCGGCGAGATCGTGCATGGCGTGGTCAAGCGTTCGGAATTCGGCTCGGTGGTGGTCGATCTGGGCAAGGCCGAA
>JAFECO010000663.1 GCA_018242085.1 Pseudomonadota bacterium | reverse complement strand
ATGCGGTTTTCGCCCCGCTTCTCGCGCTCTTCCATCAGGTCGAAATAGACCTTGCCGGAGCAGAGGATCACCCGCTTGATGTCGGCGTCCTTGACCAGCTGCACCGTGGTGGCGCCGGGCACGACTTCGGCCTGGTCGCGCAGCACGCGGTGGAAGGAGTTGGTCGACAGCATGTCGGACAGGAACGAGACGCAGCGCTTGTGACGCAGGAGCGACTTGGGCGTCATCACGACCAAGGGCTTCCTGAACGGCCGGTGCATCTGGCGCCGGATCATGTGGTAATAATTGGCCGGCGTGGTCGGCACGCAGACCTGCATATTGTCCTGGGCGCAGAGTTGCAGATAGCGCTCCAGCCGGGCCGAGGAATGTTCCGGGCCCTGGCCTTCATAGCCATGCGGCAGAAGCAGGACCAGGCCGGACATGCGCAGCCACTTCATTTCGCCGGACGAGATGAACTGGTCCATCACCACCTGGGCGCCGTTGGCGAAGTCGCCGAACTGCGCTTCCCACAGGACCAAAGTCTTGGGATCGGCGGTGGTGTAGCCATATTCGAAGCCCAGCACCGCCTCTTCCGACAGCAGCGTATCGACGACTTCGAATTCGCCCTGGCCTTCGCGGATATGGTTGAGCGGCAGATAGCGTTCTTCCGATTCCTGATCGACCAGCGCGGCGTGGCGCTGGGAGAAGGTGCCGCGCGAGGCATCTTGGCCCGACAGGCGGATATCGATGCCTTCGTCCAAGAGCGTGCCGAAGGCCAAGGCTTCCGCCGTGGCCCAGTCGAAGCCCTTGCCGGTTTCGAACATCTGCGCCTTGGCTTCCAGCTGGCGGGCGATGGTCTTGTGCAGGTGGAAGCTGGAAGGCGCGGTGCTCAGCGCCTTGCCGATCTTCTTGATCACATCTTCCGGCACGCCGGTTTCGCCGCGGCGGTCGCTGTTCTTGGGCGCGGCGGCGAAGCCTGCCCAGCGGCCGTCCAGCCAATCGGCCCGGTTGGGCAGATGGGATTTGGAGGCGTTGAATTCCTCGTCCAGCTTCTGGACGAAGGCCGCCTGCATTGCCTCGATTTCGGCGTCGGTGAGG
>JAFECO010000662.1 GCA_018242085.1 Pseudomonadota bacterium | reverse complement strand
CGCCGGTCCTGGCGGGACCGCGATGCTCAAGACCGGAAGCAACGCGAAAACCGAGACGAACGCCCTCAGACGCGATATGCGCGGCATGAACCCCTCCAAACCCGACGCGCGATCCTCTCGCGGGTTGAAAAAACGGTCAAGATGGAGCAGCGGCCCCGCGACGTGCGGTGAGCAGCGGCAGCGTGCGAACGTTCGCGTCAGGCCGCGCGACCATGAGTCAAGTATGCGGTGGACTATGGAGGTAGCTTTCGACCAGCGACCCGGCGATCAGCCGCCAGCCATCCACCAGCACGAAGAAGATCAGCTTGAAGGGCAGGGAGATGATCACCGGCGGCAGCATCATCATGCCCATGCTCATCAGGATTGACGCCACCGCCATGTCGATGATCAGGAAGGGCACGAAGATCAGAAAGCCGATCTCGAAGGCCCGCTTCAGCTCCGACAGCATGAAAGCGGGAGCAAGCGTGGTCAGCGCCGTGTCTTCGGCCTTGGGCGTGGGCTTGGTGTGGGCCATGTCCATGAAGAGCTTCAGATCGGCATCGCGGACATGGGCCAGCATGAATTTCTTCATCGGTACCATGGCGGCGGTGAACCCCTGTTCCGCCGTCACTTGATTGTTCATCATCGGCTCGACGCCCTGGTGATAGGCGTCGGTCAGGGTTGGCGTCATCACGAATAACGTCAGGAACATCGCCAGCGATACCAGGACGCTGTTGGGCGGGCTTTGCTGCAGGCCCAAGGCGGTGCGCAGCAAGGACAGCACCACGACCATGCGGACGAAGCTGGTCATCATGATCAGGATCGACGGCGCGATCGACAAGACCGTGATCAGGGCGACGATCTGCACCATGCGGTCGGTGAAAAGCCCGCTGCCGGTGACGTCGATGGAAAGTCCGCTGTTCGACGCCGCCGCGCCGGCATTGGCAGCCGCTGGCTGAAGCGCCGCGGCGAAAGCAAAACTGGGTGCGATCAGCACCAGCAGCAGAACCAGCAGCGGCAGGAAAGATGCGATGCGCTTCATGTGACGGCGGACTTATCGATAGGTGTGATTCCGTTTTCCACCAGACAAGCGCCATCTGGGC
>JAFECO010000661.1 GCA_018242085.1 Pseudomonadota bacterium | reverse complement strand
GGCGGCAATCACCAGGGATTGTTCGAGCGAATTCAGCGCCTGCTCGATGAAGTTGGCCGGGCGATGCAGCGCCGGATAGATTTTCACGCCCTGCGCCTCGAGCGCCGGCCTCAATTGCGCGATCGCCGCTTCGACCGCGCGGGTCGCGTCCAAGGTATTGGCGCCATATTGGCTGGCGAGAGCGAGCAGGACGCCCGGCCGTCCCATGATCTGGGCGTCGCCCGATTTCAAAGCCGGCGCTTCGGTCACGGCCGCCACATCGCCGATGGTGATGGGCCGCCCCGACCGCACCGTCATCACCGCATGGGCGATGGCCGAGGGATCGGGAAGGGGAACGGGCGTCTGGATCAGCACACGCTGATGGGCAAGATCCACAAATCCCGCGCCGTGCAACGCCAGAGCCTGCCGGGCGGCATCCGCCAGATCGGTGAGGGTCAGTCCATAAGACGTCATCCGCGGCAAGTCGGGCTGAATCTGAATCTGGCGCACCGCGCCGCCAAAGACGATCACATGCGCCACGCCCGGCACCGCCAAGAGCGCCGGCTTCATCACCCAGTCGGCCTGGTCGCGCAACGCAAAGGCATCAAGCTTGTCGGAAACCAAACCGATCTTCAGAAGGTCGAAAGTGCTGGACGTAAGCGGCGACAATTTCGGCGTCCCCACGCCCAGCGGCAGGCTGGAACCCAGCTCGCCCAGCCGCTCGGAAATGCCCTGGCGGGCATTATAGAGATCGATGTTGTCCGCGAACTGAATCTTGATGACGGACAATCCGGGAATGGATTCCGAACGGATGGTCGCCAGGCCGGTGGCGCCGTTGACGGCGTTCTCGATCGGCTTGGTGACGAGCTGTTCGACCTGCTGCGCGGTGAATCCCGGCGCTTCGGTCTGGATGTCCACCGTGGTGGGGACGAAGTCGGGAAAAACATCCAACGGCGCCGTGCGCGCCGACCACAGGCCGACCAGCAGGGCGACCAGGGTCAACGTCGCGATCGCGCCGGCATAGCGCACACAGAGATCGACGAGCCAGCGCATCGTCAATCCTCGGCAGCGCTGCTGGGATTGATCTCATGGGACAGAAGAAG
>JAFECO010000660.1 GCA_018242085.1 Pseudomonadota bacterium | reverse complement strand
GGCGGCTGGTATCAGAAGCGCTACTTCCCCTTGAACATGGACCGTCTCACGGTCGAGGACATGACCGCCAAGATGGTGCGCGACATCGTGGAGGGTGTCGATGGCACGGGCGTCCGGATGGGCATCATCGGCGAAATCGGCATCAACGGAAATCCGCTGACCCCCAATGAACTCAAAAGCACGCGGGCCAGCGCCCGCGCCGCGCGGCTGACCGGCGCGCCGATGACGTTCCATGTCGGCGGCGTCGGCGAGGAGAAATTCACCATCCTGGATATCGTGGCGTCGGAAGGCGTGGACTTGAAGCGGGTGGTGATGGGCCACAGCAATCCCTTGGCCTTGAACCTTGCCTTCGCGCGCCGGGTTCTGGCGCGGGGCGTCACGATCGAGTTCGATTGGCTGGGCGCCTTGGGAAGTCCGGGCGGCTTTCTCGGCGCCAGCGATGATTTCAAAGTCGCCAAGGGCATGGCGGCCCTCATCAAGGAGGGCTATGCCGGCCAGATCGTGATTTCCCACGATATCTGCACCAAATTGCAGCTGAAGAAATATGGCGGCTTCGGCTTCACCTATATCGACGACTATTTCCTGCCCCAGCTTCGCCAGCTGGGCGTTTCGGAAGCCGATATCCATAAGATCATGGTCGAGAATCCGGCCCGACAGCTCACTTTCGCGGCGCCGTTGCCCCAGGTGGCGGAAGCCGCGCGCAACTGACCAGCCCGCGCCCGGCCGGTGATCGTGTCATGTCGCTTTGAAATGCCCGATCCAGCTCTGCAGGCTGCGGACCAGCTTCTCTCGTCCGCTCTCGCTCGTGGCTTCTTGGATGAGGCGGCCCAGCTGGACGCGCAGCGGGCGCGATTCCAGCCATAGTTTTTCGGCCTGGTCGCTGACCGCGTCTCCCACAGGTGCCAAGGCGGCCACCCGGAGCCGGCGGGGACCGGCTATCGCCATGGCAAGGGCGGCAAGTCCAACGACACCGATCACAAGGGCTGCGGCCCGGACAGGAACGTGCTTGCGCCGGTATGGGGTGGGGGCGTGGGTGCGTTGCTTGGCCATTCGGGGAAAATCCTATGTTCCTTCCGGCAACGCCGC
>JAFECO010000065.1 GCA_018242085.1 Pseudomonadota bacterium | reverse complement strand
CGGACCGTGGCCAATCCGATCATGCCGCTGGCCCCGGTCACGATCGCCGATCTCGCGTCACGCATGCTCAATCCCCCAGGCGAGACTTTTCCGCGCGCCATGCGTTGGCTTGGCGTCACAGTTCCATCTTAGAGGAGGATGCATGGCCAGATATAGCCGCAGCGCCGGCAAGGACGTCGAACGGGCGATGGACCGGCGCAAGAAGGGCAAGCTCAAGCGGGGCAAGGGCGGCAAGGGCGGCAAAGTAAAGAGCAGGAAGCAGGCGATCGCCATCGGCCTGTCCGAGGCGCGCAAGAAAGGCAAGAAGGTCCCCAAAAAGGCGGCGAAGAAAAAGAAAAGCAAAAAGACCAAAAAGAAACGCTGACGGCATGCCGCCCGGCGACGGCCAATCCCGGGCGGTCCCGGCGGGCGCGAGCCACGCCGACGAAAGGAGGTTGGCAAAAAGTAATAAGAGATATCGTCCAGAACGTTCGATTGTCATGGAAGCGGCAAGAGTCTGTGCGACGGACCGCCAGCCTTGGGAGGACTGCCATGTGGGGATTTTATGGGCGCACGAGCGCATCTGTTCTGCTTCTCGCCGTTTGGCTTGGCGGGATGGCGCAGGCCGCCACCCCGGAAATCGACGCGTCCAGATTGTTGCCGCCGCCGCCCATGGCCGGATCGGATGCCGCCAAAGCCGAGATCGCCGAATTGCACGCCATCGCGGCATCGAGTTCTGCCGATCTGCTGGAAAAGGCGCGGCGCGACGATGGGGACGAAAAGCCCGACATGTTCAATGCGGCGCTTGGCTTCGATGTCACGGCGCTGCCCCTCACTGCCAAGCTCCTGAGCGAGGTGACAAAGCAGGAAGCTCTCGCGAGCAAGGCGGCCAAATCTTATTTCCACCGCGACCGTCCCTGGATCGTGGATGCTTCGATCAAGACTTGCGTCCCGGTCGAGCCGGGGCCGGCCGCGACTTCTTATCCCAGCGGGCATACCTCGCTGGGTTTTGCCATGGGCGTGGTGTTGGCATCGGTGGTGCCGGAAAAATCGCAAGCCATCCTGGCGCGGGCATCGGAATTCGGGGAGCATCGTCTTGTCTGCGGCATGCATTTTCGCAGCGATATCGTCGCGGGACAGGAGTTCGGCACCGCGCTGGCGCTGACTTTGATGCAGAAGCCCGAATTCCAGGCCCGGATGGATGCATCGCGCGCCGAATTGCGGATTGCCCATCGCATCGATTGATCCGCGGCCGCATCCAAGTTCCGTCAAGCGCAAAGTCTTGGTCCGAACCGTGCAACCATCGGAACGTGCCCGGCCGAGGCGGGTTGAGTCTTCATGGGCTGGATCATCGCAGCAAGAAGGATGCATTCATGGGACATAGCCCCGACAATGATCACGGCAAACCCAGGCATGGCCAGCAGGATCAATCGCATCTGCGCCAGCAGCAGGCGCAGCAGCATCAGCAGGGCCAGAACAAATCCAGCAACAACAGCGCGGATTCCAATCAGAGCGGCAACAAGACCAGCCAGCAGAATGCGCAAGGCGGCAGCCAGTCCGGTCAAGGCGGAAATCGCTGAGATGCGGTACAAATGAAAACAGCCCGGCCTTGCGGCCGGGCTGTTTTTTTGTTCGGTGGCTGCCCTACTGCCAGTCGCGGTCGATATTGTAATAAGAATAAGTTTTCTCGCGAATGCCGCCCAGGCTGCCGTCATGCTTGGTAAGGTCCTTGAGGTCATAGGCCGGCGCATTTTCGATCCGGGACTTGTCCAGCGGCACGACATATCCGCCTTTGTCCTCGCTGTAATTGAGCATCGACCAGGGGACCGGATAATATTTCTCGCCGATGCCCATCAGGCCGCCAAAGCCCAGCGCCGCGAACATGATCTGGTTGGAAAGCTTGTCCAGAACCACATCCTCGACGGTGCCGATCTTGTCGCCGGCGCTGTTATAGACGGTGGTTCCTTTCACCTTGGATGCAAGAATGGCGGTGGTGTGGCCGCTGCTGGTCGTCATGTTATCCTCCTTGGGCATGATGAATCGGTGCCGGCATGCATTGCCGGGTTTTCGACGTTTGCTGCGATGGTGAAGCGAGAGCGGCGGGAACCGGCTTTCGCCTATTCTCGCCGCTCTTTGTGATTGTCGGTCATCGCTGATCGACATATCACCTATTGGAAATGCCGGAACCGCGGCCTTGTTCCGGCCTCATTCAAAAAGATGCCCGGCGCTGACCGGCGTCCATTCGACCGCCAGGATGCCCGCGTCATTTGCCAATTGTTCCACCAGTTCCGGCGTCCGGTCCTGCGCCTTGGCGCTGTACCATTCCAGATGGCATTCGATCCGCCGGATCTCGCCATGACGGACCGCGAAAGAGGAGATCGTGTAACCAGCGCCCCGGATGCGGTCGCGGATCGCGCGGTCGGACGGTCCCGTACCCCCCAGCTGCAATATAAGATGGCTGCGATGTTCCCGTTTGAGGCGCGGCTCCACCCCCTTCAGGATCGTCAGGACCAGAAACGCGATCAGCGTCATGGCCGCGCCGAACACAATATAGCCCGCGCCCAGAATCAGGCCGATTACGGTGATCAGCCACATGGTGGCGGCCGTGGTTACGCCGGTGACCAGATTGCCGCGCCGCAGGATGGTGCCCGCGCCGATGAAGCCGATGCCCGAAAGAATGCCCAAGGGAAAGCGCAAGGCATCCATCATGGTGAAGCTCTGCGCGGTCTTGCCGGTGACCTCCAGCATCAGATTGGCTTCGATCATGGCGCCGGCCGCGGCCAGGCACATCAGGATGGTGGTGCGCAGACCCGCGATCCGGCCCCGCATGGAGCGGTCGAAACCGATCAGTCCACCCGCCATCAAGGCGGCGAGAAGCCGTATCGCGATGTCGGCGCCGGTGACGGTGGTCGTCATGCGGACCTCCTGGATTTCCGGTCCCATGCCCCTGCTGGAAACGCAGGACCGCTTTTTTGGTTGAGCGGGGCGTCAGGGGTTGGGCGGGGCGCGGGGTTTGGTCTAGCATCCAGCTTCTTTCCGGAGCCTCGAGCCATGAACGCCCCTCATACCGACACGCCGCGCCGCCTGGACCTCAAGGATCCGTCGCTATTCACCGACAAGGCCTATGTCGCCGGGGAATGGATGTCCGCGCCGGACGGCAAGACCATGGCTATCCATGATCCTTTCGATGGCGCGCTCCTGGCCAAGGTGCCGGATCTGGGCGTGGACACGCTGCGGCGGGCCATCGATGCCGCCCATGCCGCGCAGAAGGAGTGGGCGAAAAAGACCGTCAAGGAGCGGGCGCAGATTTTGCGTCGCTGGTACGAGCTGGTGATCGCCAATGCCGACGACCTGGCGTTGATCCTGACCAGCGAGCAGGGCAAGCCGCTGGCCGAAGCCAAGGGCGAGATCGTCGCCAATGCCGCTTATCTGGAATGGTTCGGTGAAGAGGCCAAGCGCATCGATGGCGATGTCATTCCCAGTCCGCGAGGCGATCAGCGTCTGCTGGTATTGAAACAGCCCCTGGGCGTCTGCGCCGCCATCACGCCCTGGAATTTTCCCAACGGCATGATCACCCGCAAGGTGGCGCCCGCGCTGGCGGCCGGATGCACCATGGTGCTGAAGCCCGCGCCGCAAACGCCTTTGTCGGCGCTGGCGCTGGCGGTGCTGGGCGAGCGCGCCGGCGTTCCCAAAGGGTGTTTCTCGGTGGTGACGGGCGACGCCAAGCCGATCGGCGAAGAATTCTGTCATAACCCGAAGATCGCCAAGATCACTTTCACCGGCTCGACCGCGGTGGGCGCCTGGCTGATGCGCGAGGCGGCGGGCCAGATCAAGCGCCTGTCCCTGGAACTGGGCGGCAACGCCCCCTTCATCGTGTTCGACGATGCCGATCTGGATGCGGCCGCGGATGGCGCGGTGGCGTCCAAATATCGCAATGCCGGCCAGACCTGCATCAGCGCCAACCGCATCTATGTGCAGGAGGCCATTCACGATGCCTTCGTGGAGAAATTGAAAGCCAGGATCGCGAAACTGAAGCTGGGCCGCGGCACCGAGCCGGGCGTGCAGATGGGCCCGCTGATCGATGCCAAGGCCGTGGCCAAAATGCAGGATCATCTTCAGGACGCGCTGGGGCAGGGCGGCACTCTGGTGGCGGGCGGCAAGCCGTCGTCCTTGGGCGGGACCTTCTTCGAGCCCACCATCGTCACCGGGGTGACTCAGTCGATGAAAGTGGCGCGGGAAGAAACCTTTGCGCCGCTGGCGCCGGTGATCAAATTCCGCACCGAGGAAGACGTGATCGCCATGGCCAATGCCACCCAGTTCGGGCTGGCCGCTTATTTCTACGCCCGCGACCTGTCGCGGGTCTGGCGGGTGGCCGAAGGGCTTGAGACCGGCATGGTGGGCGTCAACACGCCCATGATCGTGAGCGAGATGGCGCCGTTCGGCGGCGCCAAGCAGTCCGGCCTTGGCCGCGAAGGCTCAAAATACGGCATCGAAAGCTATCTGGAACTCAAACTGGTCTGCATGAGCGGCATATAAATATTTATCGCGCAATTTCTCCGAAAATCGCTTCACGCTTTTCGGATTGCGCTCGGGGTACGGGGCTTGGAGCAGTTCGACCTTGTCGTCATCGGGGGCGGCGTCAATGGCTGCGGCATCGCCCGCGATGCCGTGGGGCGCGGCTTCTCCGTGCTGCTGGCGGAAAAAGGCGATCTGGCGGGCGGCACATCCTCGGCCTCGACCAAGCTGATCCATGGCGGCCTGCGCTATCTGGAGTTTTATGAATTCTCATTGGTGCGCGAGGCGCTGAAGGAGCGCGAAGTGCTGTGGGCGATGGCGCCGCACATCATCTGGCCGTTGCGCTTCATATTGCCGGAAAGCCCGGACTCCCGGCCCGCCTGGCTGCTGCGGTTGGGGCTGTTTCTGTATGACCATCTCGGCGGCCGCAAGCGCTTGCCGCCGACGCGATCGCTGGATTTGCGCCATGACGTTGCCGGCGCGGCGCTCAAGCCCGCCATGACCAAAGGCTTCGAATATTCCGACTGCTGGGTGATGGATGCGCGGCTGGTGGTGCTGAATGCGCGCGACGCGGCGGCGCGGGGCGCGGAAATTCTCACTCACACCGAAGTCGTGACTTTGGCGCGCCGGGACGGCGGTTTCATCGTCACATTGAAGGATGCCGTGTCCGGAGCCGTGCGCGAAGTGCGCGCGCGTCTGGTGGTCAACGCCGCCGGGCCCTGGGTGGATCATGTCCTCAATCGCGTGGCGGACGAAGCGCCGCGCCATCATGTCCGCCTGGTGCAAGGCAGCCATATCGTGGTGCGCCGACTTTATCGCCATGACCGTTGCTACATCTTCCAGAACCGCGACGGACGGGTGGTCTTCGCCATTCCTTATGAGAATGATTTCACCCTGATCGGCACCACCGACCGGGATTTTCAAGGCGATCCGGCGTCCGCGTCGATCAGCGAAGAGGAAAAAGACTATCTCTGCGCTGCCGCCAGCGAATATTTCCGCCTTCCCGTCACGCGCGACCAGATTGTCTGGTGCTATTCGGGCGTGCGGCCGCTGTTCGATGACGGCGCCTCCAAGGCGCAGGAAACCACGCGCGAATATGTCCTGAAGCTGGAGGGCGACGCCAGGACGGGCGCGCTGCTCAACGTTTTTGGCGGCAAGATCACCACCTACCGGCATCTGGCCGAAGGCGCGCTCGACAAGATCGAGCAGGTGCTAGGCGCGCGCGGCCCGGCCTGGACAAAGGGCTCGGCCCTTCCGGGTGGCGATTTTCCCATCGATGGATTCGAGGCGCTGGTCACTTCGCTGCGCACGCGGGCGATGAAGCTGCCGCCCGCCACCATCCGGCGGCTGGCCCGCGCCTATGGCACTGAGGCGCGAACCATTTTGGGCGACGGGGATCTGGGTCCGATATTCGGCGCCGATCTGGGGCAGCGCGAAGTGGATTTCCTGGTCGAAAAGGAATGGGCCCGCAGCGCCGACGATATTCTCTGGCGGCGCAGCAAGCTGGGCTTGCGCTTTTCGGCCGAAGAGGTTGCCGCGCTGACGCGCTATCTGGAAAAGAGGGTGTGATGTCGCAATTCATTTTGGCTATCGATCAAGGCACGACCTCGTCCCGCGCCATCGTGTTTGACAATGCCTATCGCGAGCGCGGGCTGGCGCAGCAGGAATTTCCCCAGCATTTCCCGCGCTCCGGCTGGGTCGAGCATGATCCGGAGGACATCTGGCGCACGGTGCTGGCCACCATGCGGGGCGCGCTGGCGGATGCGAAGCTGCAGGCGGCCGATATCGCCGCCATCGGCATCACCAACCAGCGCGAAACCACCTTGATCTGGGACCGCAAGACCGGCCAGCCCATCCACAATGCCATCGTCTGGCAGGACCGGCGCACCGCGGACATGTGCGAGGCGCTGCGCGCCGAAAAGGCCGAGCCGATGGTGACGGCCAAGACCGGCCTGCTGCTCGATCCTTATTTCTCCGGCACCAAGGCCGCCTGGATCCTGGATCATGTGGAGGGCGCGCGCGCGCGGGCGGAGCGGGGCGAACTGGCATTCGGGACCGTGGATACGTTCCTGATCTGGCGCCTGACGGGCGGGAAGGTCCATGCCACCGACATCACCAATGCCTCGCGCACGCTTCTTTGCAACATCGACACGGGCGATTGGGATGACGATCTGCTGAAGCTGCTGCGCGTGCCGCGCGCGCTCCTGCCCGCGATCCGGGAATGCCGGGGCGATTTTGGCGTTAGCGATCCGGCCTTGCTGGGCGCCGCCATTCCCCTCAGGGGTGTTGCCGGCGATCAGCAGGCGGCGACCATCGGCCAGGCCTGTTTCAAGCCGGGGATGCTGAAATCAACTTATGGCACGGGCTGTTTCGCCGTGCTGAATACGGGGCCGACGCGGATCGCTTCCCGGAACAAGCTTCTGACCACCATCGCGTATCGGATCGATGGCGAGACCGCTTATGCCATCGAAGGGTCGATCTTCGTGGCCGGCGCGGCGGTGCAATGGCTGCGCGACAGCCTGCATCTGATCGCGCGCGCCGACGAAAGCGGTGTCTTGGCCGCCGCGGCCGATCCGGAACAGGCGGTCTATATGGTGCCGGCCTTCACCGGGCTGGGCGCGCCCTGGTGGGACCCCAATGCGCGCGGCGCGATCTTCGGCCTCACCCGCAATTCAGGTCCGCGCGAATTTGCCCGCGCGGCGCTGGACGCGGTCTGTTATCAGACATTAGACCTTTTGGACGCGATGCGGGCCGATTGGCCGGGTGCATCGGATACCGTGCTGCGCGTGGATGGCGGCATGGTGGCCAGCGACTGGATGTTGCAACGGCTGGCCGACATTTTGAACGCGCCGGTGGACCGTCCGGTCATTCTGGAGACCACTTCATTGGGCGCGGCCTGGCTGGCGGGCTCCGGGGCAGGGGTCTGGCCCGACCGCGAGGCCTTCGCCGAAAGCTGGCAGCGGGACCGGCATTTTCGGCCCGCGATGGATGCGGCGGCACGGACAAAGTTGGTGAGCGGCTGGCGCGACGCCGTGCGCCGTACCCGGTCGTAATCGATATTCGCCGTAAAGGACAATCTCATCGCACTTATCTATTGGATTCCTCCGTCCGCCTGTTGTGAAATGCCTTGGGGACATCGAACATTGAAGCAAGGAAAAGCCCATGGGCGCGCCGCATCTGCTGGTTCATGACCGCCGCGACAATGTCGGCGTGGTGGTGGTCGAAGACTTGGCCGCAGGCACCGACATGC
>JAFECO010000659.1 GCA_018242085.1 Pseudomonadota bacterium | reverse complement strand
ACGGTGCCCGGATCGACCACGGTGAAGCCGCGGAACGAGGCTTCCTCGCGCAGCGCGCTGGAGACCCAGGTGGCGGGCAGGCCGAAAGCCGGCTCGGTGGTGTGGGTGCCGGGAAGATCGATGGGCAAGCCCTTGGGGTCCATGATCAGGAAGGAGCCGGGGAACAGTTCGCCCTTGCCGGAATCGAATTCCTTGATGCGGATGCGATACTCGTTGGCGCCCAGCTGCATATTGTCCAGGATGCGCACCGCCGGCATCACGAAGCCCATTTCCTGCGCCAGCTGACGGCGCAGCGCCTTGATCTGGTCGGTGATGCGGTGGCCCTGCACATCGTTGATCAGCGGGAGCAGGCCATAGCCCAGTTCGATGCGCAGGAGGTCGAGCGCCAGCGCCGTGGCGATCGGTTCTTCCTTGGGCGCGGATTCGGCCTGGGCTTTGGCGTCCTGCGCCTTTTCGCTGGCGACGCGGGCATCCTTGCGCTTGAAGGCGTAGAAAGCGAGCGCGCCGGTGGCGCCGGACAAACCGCCGAACACCAGGGTGGGCATGCCGGGCAACACGGCCACGATGCCCATCACGGCCGCGGCCATGCCCAGCGCCTGGGGATAGAAGGAAAGCTGGCGCATCAGCGCCTTGTCGGTGGCGCCTTCGACGCCCGCTTTCGACACCATCAGGCCGGCGGCGGTGGAGACGATCAGGGCCGGCATCTGCGACACCAGGCCGTCACCCACGGTCAGCAGGGTGAAGGTCTGGGTGGCATTGCCGAAGCTCATACCCTTCTGGGCCACGGCGATGATGATGCCGCCGACAATGTTGATGCCCACGATCAGAAGGCCGGCGATGGCGTCGCCGCGCACGAATTTGCTGGCGCCGTCCATGGCGCCGAAGAAATTGCTCTCCGCTTCGATGGTCTTGCGGCGGAGCTTGGCTTCTTTTTCATCGATCAGGCCGGCGGACAGGTCGGCGTCGATCGCCATCTGCTTGCCGGGCATGGCGTCCAAGCTGAAGCGGGCGGCCACTTCGGCGATGCGGCCCGAACCTTTGGTGATGACCACGAAATTGACGATGATCAGGATGGCGAAGACGATCAA
>JAFECO010000658.1 GCA_018242085.1 Pseudomonadota bacterium | reverse complement strand
CCAAGGCGCTCGACGCTCTTTCCGACGAACGGGGAAGCCTGGAACAGGCGGCCGCCAACGCGGCCACTGATATTGCCAGTGCCGAAGACCGTTCGATCGAACTGAACGAGAAGCTGACGGAAACCGAAAAACTTCTGGAAAAACTGACCTCCGAACTTTCGGACTGGAACGCCAACAAAGCCAGCCAGACCCGCAGCCGCGATCTGGCGGCGGGCCTGTCGGAAACCAGCGCCAACCAACTGAGCAACGCGCGTGCGCGTCTCGAACGCGCCATGGAAAATGCCCATGGCGTTCCGGATGTCGCCGCCGCCGACAGCCATACCGAAACCGTCCGCGCCGCGTCCGAGGAAGCGCGTGCCGAGGCCGGCCAAGCCCGCCAGCGCCGCACCGAGGCGGAAGCCGCGGAAGCCGCGGCACGCGAGCCGCTGGAAACCGCCGAGCGCGAGGTCAACCGCCTGTCCGCCGAAGTGAAGGCGCTGAGCGATCTTCTGCATCCGGAAGGCGAAGGCCTGTTCCCGCCCCTGGTCGATGCGGTGACGGTGCAGCCCGGATATGAGGCCGCCCTGGCGGCGGCCCTGGGCGAAGATCTCCACGCGCCTTTGGATGAAACCAGCCCGCATCATTGGCGGGACCTGGGCAAGTTCGAGACGGTCCATCCCTTGCCGCAAGGCTCGCGGCCGCTCAGCGATTTCGTGCGCGCGCCGGCCGCCCTGTCGCGCCGCCTGTCGATGACCGGGTTGCTCTTCCCCGATCAGGGCGCGGCCCTGCAAAAGGACTTGATGCCGGGCCAAAGCCTGGTGACGGCGCGGGGCGATCTGTGGCGCTGGGATGGCTATGCCGCCTCCGCCGACGCCCCCTCGCCCGCCGCCGTCCGCCTGGCGCAGCGCAACCGCCTCACCGACCTGGAACAGGAAACCGCGCAGGCCAAGGAAATCCGCACCGGGCTTTTCGAAGCCTGGTCGGCCGCCAAGGAAGCCGCGAATGCGGCGCGCGATGCGGTCCGGGCCGCCGAGGAAGCCGAACGGCGCACCGAGCAAAGCCTGATCGCCGCGCAGGATGAAAGCACCCGCGCCGCCCGCGCCGCCGCCG
>JAFECO010000657.1 GCA_018242085.1 Pseudomonadota bacterium | reverse complement strand
TTTTACGACGCCAGCCGCGACGGCTGGATGGATTATCTGAACGGCGATCCCAAACCCGCCAATGCGCTGATCAAGCGCGACAATCCCGACATGACCGACGCCATCATCGCTCAGTCGATTGAAAAGATGAAGCGCTACCAGCTGGTCACGGGCGGCGACGCGCCGGCCCATGGGGTAGGCGCCATGACGGACAAGCGCTGGCGCGAATTCTACCAGACCATGCAGAGCGTGGGCGTCTATCCCAAGGGCCTGGACGTCACCAAGGCCTATGACCTTCGCTTCATGCGGCAAGCCTTCCAGAATTTCAAATGACGCTTCTGACGCTCAATCATGTGGGCAAGCGTTTCGACAATGGCACCGAAGCGCTGTCCGATCTCAGCTTCCATGTTTCGAGTGGCGAATTCCTGTCTCTGCTAGGCCCCAGCGGCTGCGGCAAATCCACGGCGCTGCGCCTGATCGCGGGACTGATCGCGCCCGATCATGGCGAGATCGCCTGGACCGGCGCGCGGCCGGAATTGGGTTTCGTATTCCAGGAACCCACGTTGATGCCCTGGGCCAATGCATTGACCAATGCCCGCTTGCCGCTCGACCTGAAAAAACTTCCCCGCGCCGAAGCCGATGCCCGCGCCGAGGCCGCCCTGGCGCGCATGGGCCTGCAGGATTTCGCCCGCGCCTATCCCCGCGAATTGTCCGGCGGCATGAAGATGCGGGTGTCCATCGCCCGCGCCCTGGCGGCGTCCCCCGGCCTTTTGCTGATGGACGAACCCTTCGCGGCGCTGGACGAGCCCACCCGCGAGGCCCTGAATGACGATTTGAAGCGCCTGGCCCGCGAGGATCGCATCACCGTGATCTTCGTCACCCACAGCGTGATGGAAGCCAGCTATCTGTCGGACCGCGTGCTGGTGATGTCGCCGCGCCCCGGCCGGATCAAAGCCGAGATCGCTTTGCCGCCCGGCCCCCGCGACCGTCTTTCCATAGGCTTCTCCGATGGCCTTCGCCGCGTGACCGGCGCGTTGCTGGAAACCGCATGAGCCGCTTTTCCAACATCCTTTTGCCGTTGATGCTGGGCGTAGCCTTTCTTGGCGCTTGGGA
>JAFECO010000656.1 GCA_018242085.1 Pseudomonadota bacterium | reverse complement strand
GCTCGAAGCGCAGGATGTTTTCCACTTCCGCGCCGCGCCAGGCATAGATCGACTGGTCGTCGTCGCCCACCACGCAGACATTGCCGCTCTGGCTGGCCAAGAGTTTCAGCCAGAGATACTGCACCACATTGGTGTCCTGATATTCGTCCACCAGCATGTAGCGGAAACGGTCGCGATAATCGGCCAGGATGTCGGGATTGGTCTTGAGGATGTGCAGGGTTTCCAGCAGCAGGTCCCCGAAATCCGCCGCGTTCAGCGCGCGCAACCGTTCCTGATATTGCCGGTAGAGCAGCTTGCCTTTGCCGAAGGCATAACCCTGGCCATCGCTGTCGGAGACATCGTCGGGCCGAAGACCCCGATTTTTCCAATTGTCGATCAGCGCCGCCAGGGTGCGCACCGGCCAGCGTTTTTCGTCAATGCCTTCAGCGTCCACCAATTGCTTCATCAGCCGGAGCTGGTCGTCGCTGTCCAGGATGGTGAAATTGCTTTTCAGCCCCGCCAGCTCGGCATGACGGCGGAGCATCTTGGCGCCGATGGAGTGGAAGGTGCCCAGCCATTGCATGCCTTCGACCACGCCGCCGATCAGGGCGCCGATCCGCTCTTTCATTTCGCGGGCGGCCTTGTTGGTGAAGGTGACAGCCAGGATCTGGCCCGGCCAGGCCCGGCGGGTGGCCAGGATATGGGCCAGGCGGGTGGTGAGGACGCGGGTCTTGCCGGTGCCCGCCCCCGCCAGAACCAGCACGGGACCGTCCACACTTTCCACCGCTTCGCGCTGCTCCTGGTTGAGGCCGGCGAGATAGGGCGGATCGCGGGGCACCGGCGCGGACGGCGCGCCGTCGCCGAAAGCCGCGTCCAGCGGGTCGGAATAAGGGTGATGGCTCATGAGTCCCTTAGTGTAGCAGGGAGGGCGCGCAAAAGTCCTGCTTTTGTTCTCTTGCCCATGGGGGGCCGGAACCCGCACAAACCCCCATGGCTTCGCATCTTCTGGATCAGTTTCCGGCCGCCGCGCCGGACCGCGCTTTCATCACCACGGCCGATGGCCGGGTCCTCACTTATGGCGGCCTGCATGCCCTGTCGGCCCGCCTGGCGCACGCCCTGA
>JAFECO010000655.1 GCA_018242085.1 Pseudomonadota bacterium | reverse complement strand
CAACTCGCGATAGCCGCTTTCGTCGATCCGGCCCACGCAAGGCGCGCTGCAGCGCTTGATCTGGAACAGAAGGCAGGGACGGGTGCGCGAGGCGAACACCGAATCCGAGCAGGAGCGCAGCAGAAAGGCGCGCTGCAACGTGTTGAGGGTGCGCGTCACCGCGCCGGCGCTGGCGAAGGGGCCGAAATAGATGCCCTTGGCGGATTTGGCGCCGCGATGCTTGAGCAGCTGGGGAAAGGGATGATCCTCGCGCAAGAGAATGTTGGGAAAGCTTTTGTCGTCACGATAGGAGACATTGTAGCGGGGCTTCAGCTGCTTGATCAGGTTGGATTCCAGCAGCAGCGCTTCGGTCTCCGACGCCGTGGTGACGAACAGCATTTCCGCCGTTTCCGCCACCATGCGGGTGAGCCGGTCGCTATGCACACCGCCGCGCGCATAGGCGCTGACCCGCTTCTTCAGGCTTTTGGCTTTGCCGACATAGAGAACATCGCCCGCCGCGTTCAGCATGCGGTAGACGCCGGGCTGATCGGGCAGGGTCTTGAGATAGGCGGCGATGCGCTCGGCGCCCTTCAGCGGGCGCGTCTCGGATTCCATGGGCGCAATATATTAGCGCGGTTCCAGGAAAAGTGTGTAGCGGTTTTCCGTCCGGAACCGCGACAAAAATAAAAAGCTAGAGCATTTTCGCGCTTCGCGAAAATGCTCTAGCGCGTGCGCTCGATTTCCACGCCGGCGCTTTCGGCATTGGACAGGGCATGGAGCTTTTCCACCCGGACCCGGGCGGTCTTGACGCGGGCATCCGCGAAACAGGCGGCGGCGATGCGTTCGGCCAGGGTTTCGATCAGCCGGATATGGCCTTCGGCAATCAATTCGCGGATCTTTGTTTCGATCACGCCGTAATCCACCACCTTGGCGAGATCGTCGCCCAGGTCGATCAGGTCTTCCACCGCCAGATCGACATTGATGCGGATGGGCTGTTCTTTGCCATGCTCGTGCCGCCACACCCCGATCTGGGCGGGCAGTTCCAGATTGCGGATGAAGACATGGCGGATGCCGCGCGCGGCGTCGGCGATGATATGGGGCTGCTGCTTGCTCATTCACC
>JAFECO010000654.1 GCA_018242085.1 Pseudomonadota bacterium | reverse complement strand
CTGGCGGTTGGAAATGATGGGATCGAGCGTGGTGTCCTCGAGCGGGCGCCATTGCCGGCCCGCCTGGGTGCTGTAGAGCGCGGCCAGATCGGCATAGGCGTCCAGCGCCTGTTGCTTGCTCCAAAGTCCCGAGCGCGCCGCCAGCACATAACCCCAGAACTGGGTCTGGCCTTCGTAAACCCAGAGCAGGCTGCCGCGCATGGGCACATCGTAGTTCGGCGTCCATAGATCGGCAGGGCGGCGGAATTTTCCGTTCCAGGAATGGGTGTATTCATGGGGCAGAAGATCACGGCCCGCGAAGGTCTTGTCCCATTGGATAAAGTATTTCTCGGTGGTGATATCCTCGCTGGATTGGTGATGTTCCAGCCCCTCGCCGCCGACATGGGCCGACAGCCCCAGTAGAAAATCGTAATGATCGTAATGGTGCGAGCCGTAAAGCTTGTAGGCCTGCTGCACCAACGCCTTGTGAGCCGCCAACTGTTCCGGGGTGATCTTCAACTGGTTTGGACGGTCGGCGACGATATCCAGATGCACCGGCACCTTGGCGCCCGGATCGATATCGACTCGGGAGAAATACTTGCCCGCCAGAAGCGGGGAATCGATCAGCGTCTCCAGGGTCGTGGTTTTGAAGCGCCCATTGTCGCCTTCCAGCGCTGTGCCGATACCCCAACCGGGCGGCAGTTTCACCTCCGCCTGGACCGGAATACGGCGGGCGAAATACCCCACCGGGTAAAGCACCACGGCATTCCATTCCAGATTGACGATCACATCAGTGGAAACGACGCGGCCTTCGCGGCTTTCCACCGGCGAGAGATATTGGAAATCCGCCGTCACTTCGCGCGCGCCTTCCGGCACATCGATGTGGAAGGCATAGACATCGATCGGGTCGCGGCGCCACGGCATAACCTGTCCACCGGCATGGAAGGCGAGACCGGCGAGCTTGTTGATGGGGCCGCTGGCCTTGTGGTTTCCCGGCAGCCAGCTGGGATAATACAAAGTCAGCGGACCGGACTTGGCCACGGGAATTGTTTCATGCACGCGCATGATGCCCTGGGCGGGCTGGGTGGCATCGACCGACAATTGGATGGTGCCGCCCGGATAG
>JAFECO010000653.1 GCA_018242085.1 Pseudomonadota bacterium | reverse complement strand
CAGGTGGTCGAAGGCGTGGTCAAGAACATCACGGACTATGGCGCCTTCGTGGATCTGGGCGGCGTGGACGGCCTGTTGCATGTCACCGACATCGCCTGGCGCCGCGTCTCGCACCCGACCGAGGTTCTTACCGTCGGCCAGACCGTCACCGTGCAGATCATCAAGATCAACCACGACACCCAGCGCATCTCGCTGGGCATGAAGCAGCTCCAGACCGATCCCTGGGAAGGCGTCAGCGTCAAATACCCGGTGGGCGCCAAGTTCACCGGCAAGGTCACCAACGTCACCGATTACGGCGCCTTCGTGGAGCTGGAGCCGGGCGTGGAAGGCCTGGTCCATGTCAGCGAAATGTCCTGGGTGAAGAAGAATCTCGCCCCCTCCAAGCTGGTCACGCCCGGCACGGAAGTGGACGTGCAGGTGCTGGAAGTGGATTCCAACAAGCGCCGCATTTCGCTGGGCTTGAAGCAGACCCAGGAAAACCCCTGGTCCGGCTTCACCAGCCGCCACCCGATCGACAGCGAGATCGAAGGCGAGGTCAAGTCGATCACCGAGTTCGGCCTGTTCATCGGGCTGGATCAGGACATCGACGGCATGGTGCACCTGTCCGACCTGTCCTGGACCGAGCCGGGCGAAGAAGCCATCAAGGCCTATGAAAAGGGCCAGATGGTCAAGGCCAAGGTGCTGGACATCGATGTCGAGAAGGAACGTGTTTCCCTCGGAATCAAGCAGCTGGGCAGCGATCCGATCGAGAAGGCCGGTGCCGGCGGCGGCGCGCTGCGCAAGAACCAGGTGGTCACCGCCACCGTCACCGAAGTCAATGACGGCGGCATCGAAGTGTCCCTGGCCGATGGCGTGAAATCGTTCATCCGCCGGGCCGATCTGGCCCGCGACCGCAACGACCAGCGTCCGGAACGCTTCGGCAAGGGCGACAAGGTCGATGCCCTGGTCACCAGCATCGACAAGGCCAGCCGCAAGGTCTCGCTTTCCATCAAGGCGCGGGAAATCTCCGAAGAGAAGGAAGCCGTGGCGCAGTTCGGCTCCTCGGATTCCGGCGCGTCCCTGGGCGATATTCTGGGCGCGGCGCTCAAGAAGAAGACGAAGAA
>JAFECO010000652.1 GCA_018242085.1 Pseudomonadota bacterium | reverse complement strand
TCGCCAAAAAGGAAGGCGATGCCGACAAGGGTCTTGCGAAAGACGCGCGGGTCGATGCCGCCTACCAAGTGCCGTTCCTGGCGCATGCGCCCATGGAGCCCTTGAACTTCACCGTTCACGTCAAACCGGGCGCCTGTGAGATGTGGGGCGGCAGCCAGGTTCAGGCCACCGCGCAGGCCGCCGCGGCCAAGGTCCTGGGCATCGCGCAGGACAAGGTGGTGTTTCACAATTACATCCTGGGCGGCGGTTTTGGCCGCCGGCTGGACACCGACATGGTGGAAAAAGCCGTGCGGGTGGCACAGAAAGTCGATGGCCCGGTCAAAGTGATCTGGAGCCGCGAAGAGGACATGCATCAGGACATGTATCGTCCGGCCTACCGCAATGTGATGTCCGCATCCGTGAATGCCGATGGCAAGATCACCGGCTGGATGCACCGCGTCTCGGGCGGCTCGGTCCTTTTGCGCATGTTCGGTCCCTTGAAGAACGGCATCGACATGGACGCCTTGGATGGCGCCACCGAAATGCCTTACGACGTGGCAGACCAGCGCATCGAATATTCGCCGGCCGAGCCGCGGGCCTTGCGCGTGGGCTGGTGGCGGGGCGTGGGTCCAAACAACACCGTCTTCGCCATCGAAAGCATGATGGACGAGTTGGCGAAAAAGGCCGGCAAGGACCCGATCGCGTTCCGCCTGGCCCATCTGAAGCAGAAAAATCCCCGCTTGCGGGCCGCGCTGGAACGGGTGGCGCGCGAGTCCAACTGGGATCAGGCTTTGCCGGCGCGTCATGGCCGGGGCGTCTGCGCCCAGTTCGCGTTCGGCACCTACATGGCGACCGTCGCGGAAGTCGAAGTCGTGAGCGACGGCACTGTCCGTGTCCGCCGCATGACCTCGGTGGTGGACGCCGGCCGGGTGGTCAATCCGGACACTTTGAAATCCCAGGTGCAGGGCGGGTTGATCTTCGGCCTTACGGCCGCGCTTCACGGCAATATCACGGTGGAAAACGGTCGGGTGCAGCAGAATAATTTCAACGACTATCGCATGATGCGGATCAACGAGACGCCCGCCATCGATGTGCACATCATCCAGAGCAGCGAAGCGCCGGGC
>JAFECO010000651.1 GCA_018242085.1 Pseudomonadota bacterium | reverse complement strand
AATTCCGCTGCTGCTGGGGCTGGACATCATCCACGGCCACCGCACCATCTTTCCCATTCCACTGGGCGAAACCGCCGCCTTCGATCCGGTTCTGTGGGAAGCCACCGCGCGCGAAGCCGCCAAGGAAGGCGCCGCCGACGGCCTGCATTTGACCTTCGCGCCGATGCTGGACGTGGCGCGCGATCCCCGTTGGGGCCGGATCGCCGAAGGCCCCGGCGAGGATCCCTATGTCGGCCAGGCGATGGCGCGAGCCAAAGTGAAAGGTTTTCAAGGCGGCCGGCTGGACGGCGCCGACACTCTGGCGGCCTGCGCCAAACATTATTGCGCCTATGGCGCGCCCACAGCGGGGCGCGACTATGCGTCGACCGATGTGACGCAGCGCGCGCTGCGCGAGATCTATCTGCCACCTTTCGAGGCGGCCCTGGGTGCGGGCGTCGCCACCATCATGCCGGCCTTCAGTTCCATCGACGGCATTCCGCTCAGCGCCCATCAGGGGCTGCTCAAGGATTATCTGCGCGGCAAGCTGGGCTTCGATGGCGTGCTCGTCAGCGATTACAACGCCATTGCCGAACTGATCCATCATGGCGTGGCGGCCGATCTGGTGGAGGCGGCAGCCCTGGCGCTCAAGGCCGGCATCGATATCGATATGATGGCGAATGCTTATCATGACGGTCTGCCGGCGGCGCTGGAGCGCGGCCTGGTCGCGATGGCGGATATCGACACATCCGTGCGCCGTGTTCTCAGGCTCAAGGAACAGCTCGGCCTGTTCGACGATCCTTTTTCCCGGGGCGGCACGGAAAGCGCCACGGTTCTGGCCGCCCGGCGCCAGCTGGCGCGCGAAGCCGCCACCCGCTCCATCGTGCTGCTGAAAAATGATGGGGCCGCACTGCCTCTGGGCGAAGGGCGCCTGGCGGTGATTGGTCCGCTTGCCGACGCGGCCGGCGAGATGCGCGGCTGCTGGTCCGCCGCGGGCGTGGCCAGCGATTGCGTCAGCGCGCTGGCGGGCCTGCGCTTTGCCTTGCCGCATCGATCGATTCTCTATGCGCCCGGTGTCGATATCGAAAGCGACGACGAAAGCGGCATCGCGGCGGCGGCGGCGCTCTG
>JAFECO010000650.1 GCA_018242085.1 Pseudomonadota bacterium | reverse complement strand
TACAAACCATAGGAAAACGGCACGCCGCCGAAATCATGGGCGCCCAGCACATAATCCTCCGCCCCCGTGCCCTTCAACGACGGCACTTTTTCGCCATCGACAAAGAACATGTCGTCGCCCTCGCCCCACCATTCGTCCTGGTTCTGCAACACGGACAAAGTGACGCCCACGAAATGGCCCTTGCCCGTGATGTCCGCGAACACGTAATTGTCCGCGCCGCCGGGATTGGGCTTGGTGTTCACCAACGGATCGCCATCGACGCGCCAATCATTGGTCCAGCCGCGATTGGGCTGCGACTGGTTGTATTGCGCGTGGAAGTAATAGGTGTCCTTGGGCAGCGGGTGATCGTAACGCCGCCAATCGATATTGTAATAAAGATCGCCCATCGGCTCGCGCCCTTCATTGGTCATGGTGATGCGGGCATGGCGCTGGAACGGCATCTGGAAAAAGCTGTTCATGCTGCGGGCGCTGCCGACCGACAGAACTTCGGATTGCCAATTGTGATATTCGCCCAGGCCCAGGCCGAAGAAATCGCCCACCGGCGCTTCCACCGAGGGCGTGGCCTCGCCGTCCCAATAGATGCGCAGCACGATGCGCTTCAGATGATAGGTCTCGCGGTCGCCGAAGGTGAACCAGATATGGCTGATCGCGCCGGGGCCGTCGTCGTCGAACAGGGTGACGGTTTCGCCCGGCGCCACTTTCAGGGAATCGCGGTTGGCGCCGCTGGGATCGGCGCTGGAGGTGTGGCGGAAACCGTAATCCATCGGCCGGGTCAAATCGGGCCGCGCCGCCAGCCCTTCGGCCCGCGCCGGTGTGTTCATCGACAAACCGGCGGCAAACAATGCGAATAGTATGATCGTGCGCATGACATCCCCCCATGACCCGGCGCATGTTTCCGCGCCTTGCCCGCAAAAGATGGCATGTTTCCTTAGGCCACAGAAGCGCGCCCGCGCCCCGCTTCAGGGGCCGCCCAGCGCCGCCAGGGGATAGCGCGCCACCGTGCCGCCCCGGTAGTCGGTCAGCCAGACCGCGCCGAACGCGAAGGCCAGCGAGTCCCCGCCCGGCCCCACCCATTGGCGCTCGATCCGGTTCGTCTTTGCGCCGATC
>JAFECO010000064.1 GCA_018242085.1 Pseudomonadota bacterium | reverse complement strand
TTTTCCTGCAGGGAGGCGACCAGCGAGGTGCGCTCCTCGGCGCGGCGCTCTTCCAGGACGGCGCGGCGCGAGACCACGATATTGCCCCGGCGGCGATCCATTTTCAGGATCTGGAAAGGCTGCGGCTGGTTCATCAGCGGGCCCACATCGCGGGTGGGACGCACATCGACCTGGCTGCCCGGCAGGAAGGCCACGGCGCCGTCGAGATCGACGGTGAAGCCGCCCTTGACCCGGCCGAAGATCACGCCGGTGACGCGCGACTGGTCGTTGAAGGCCTTTTCCAGCTTGATCCAGCTTTCCTCGCGGCGGGCCTTGTCGCGGCTGAGGACGGCTTCGCCCAGCGCGTTCTCGACGCGCTCCAGATAGACTTCGACTTCATCGCCCACCTGGATGTTGGCGGGAACGCCCGGCATCGCGAATTCCTTCAGCGAGACGCGGCCTTCGGTCTTCAGGCCGACATCGACCATGGCGAAATCATTTTCGATGGCGACGATCTTGCCCTTGATGACGGCGCCTTCTTGGGGGCTCTGGGTCACGAAGCTCTGTTCGAGCATCGCCGCGAAATCGTCGCGGCTGGGGGCGGCAATGGAATTCTCGCTGTTGGTCTTGGTCTGGGTTGCTACGCGGGCCATTCAAAATCCTTGAAGTACGGTCATGCCGAACGGCTTTGCGCGCCGCTGGACTTCCCATGCGGATGCATGGGCGGGGATGGTTGGAAGAAGTAAGCGGATGGCTCGAAAGCCGCCGGGCCTCCTTAGCCCCTGTGGCGGTCCTTGAGCGCGCCTTCGATCTTGGTGGAAACCAAGGCAAGGGCTGCCGCGAACGCCGCGTCTATACCCAAATCGGAGGTATCGAGCAAGGCGGCGTCCGGGGCCTGTTTCAGGGGGGAAATCGGCCGGGATTTGTCGGCGGCATCCCTGGCATTGAGTTCCGCCAGAAGGCCGGCCTCATCCCGCGCGATGCCCATGCCCTTGAGTTCCAGCCAACGGCGGTGAGCCCGGAGTTCCGGCCGGGCATCGATATAGAGCTTGGCGGTGGCTTCCGGGCAGATCACGGTCCCGATGTCCCGCCCGTCCATCACCGCGCCGGGGCTGCCCCCTGGCGGAGAGGCCAAAAAGCTGCGCTGGAAATCCAGAAGGGCCTGGCGGACCGCTCCGATGGCAGCGACCTGGGAAGCCGCCTGCCCCACCACATCGGTGCGGATGGCCGGATCGCCCGCCAGAGACAGATCGATCGACTGGGCCCCCTTCAAGGCATCGGCAGGATCCTTGGGATCACCCTTGGCATCCAGCACCGCCAGCGCCGTCAACCGGTACAGCGCACCTGAATCCAGATGCGCGAAATGAAAATGCGCCGCCAGCTTCTTGGCGAGGGTTCCCTTGCCCGATGCGGCGGTTCCGTCCACGGCGATGACGATGGATCGGGTCGTGGGGGATTTTTTCATGCGCCGGGCCTTATGAAATCCGCGCCCAGGCCGCGCATCAAATCCAGGTAGGAAGGAAAACTGGTGGCGATCATCGCGGTGTCATCCACGGTCACGGGCTCGCGCGAGGCCATGCCCAAGGTGAGAAAGGACATGGCGATACGGTGATCCATATGGGTGACGACCGTGCCGCCGCCCGGAACCGCGCGCGCGCCGATCACGGTCAGGCCGTCCGCCGCCTCGCGCACGGCAACGCCATTGGCCTGAAGCCCCCGCGCGATCGCCGACAGCCGGTCGCTTTCCTTGACCCGCAACTCCTCCAGCCCCTGCATCACCGTTTCGCCTTCCGCGAACGCCGCGATCACCGCCAGAATGGGATATTCGTCGATCATGGAGGGCGCCCGGCCCGCCGGGACGACCACGCCTTTCAGGGGCGCATGCCGCACCAAAAGATCGCCGATTTCCTCGCCGCCGCTGCTGCGGCGGTTCTGAATGCGGATATCGGCACCCATTTCCAACAGGGTTTCGATCAGGCCGATGCGGCGGGGATTGAGCAGGATGGCGGGAAGAAGAATTTCCGAGCCCGGCACGATCAGCGCGGCAGCCAGGGGAAAAGCCGCCGAGGACGGATCGCGCGGCACGTCCACGGAACAAGCCTTCAGATGGGCCGGCCCTGTCACGCAAATCGTCTCGCCGTCCGCCGACGCTTCGACATGAATCTCCGCACCGAACGCCGCCAGCATCTTTTCGGTGTGGTCGCGGGTCAGCGCTTGTTGCGAAATCCGGCTGGCGCCTTCGGCCTTGAGCGCCGCCAGCAGCAACGCCGATTTCACCTGGGCGGACGCCATCGCCACCTTGCAGTCAATCGCGCGCGCATGGGCCGCGCCGATCACCGTCACCGGCATCAAGGCCTTGGGCCCCTGCGCCTCATAACGCGTGCCAAACCGGGTCAGCGGATCGAGCACCCGCGCCATCGGCCGCGAGCGGAGGCTGGCATCGCCGGTGAAGGTGGCGCGGATTGGCGAGGTCGCCACCGCCCCCATCATCAGGCGCGATCCGGTGCCGGAATTCCCAAAGTCCAGAACGCCGTCCGGCTGGCGCCAGCTTCCGGCGCCAGTCACCCGCCAAAGCCCCTCGCCATCGCGGGTCACGATCGCCCCCAACGCCCGGACGACGGCGGCTGTGTTCAGGACATCTTCGGATTCCAGAAGGCCGGATATCCGGGTTTCGCCAAGGGCCATTCCGCCCAGAATCAAGGCCCGCTGGGAGATGGATTTGTCCCCCGGAACCGCCGCTATCCCCTTGAGCGGGCCCGACTTGCGGGCGCTGAGCGGCTGAACGGCATCGGGGGCGGCGAGATGGGACATGGGGAAGCTTCGATTGCGCTTTACAGGCGGTGCGAGAAGTGGCAAACGCCCCCTCCGACTATCTCTTCTTTATGGGAACGAGCACCTTGGTCAAGGCGGATCTTGGAACGAAGCGTGGATGCCCCAGTTGCGGCGCACGCTTCTACGACCTGTCGAAGCGTCCGATCGAATGCCCCAAATGCGGCTTCTCGTTCGAACCGGAGGCGCTCTACAAGCAGCGCCGCGGCCGTCAGCCCGAACCCGCCGCCGGCGTGGTGCCCGCAGCGGACTCCGAGGACGAGGAAGCGGACGACGAGAACGAGGATTCCGATTCCGAGAATGAGGAAGAAGAAGAGGAAGCCGTCGAGGAAGCGCCCCTGAACGTCACCGCCACGGGCGAAGACGAAGACGAGGCTGCCGAGGAAGAAGAAGCCGAGGCGGATTCGGGAATGAGCGTGGTCGAAGGCGACGAGGACGTCGCCATCGAAGACATCGAAGTCGAAGACGGCGAAGATGACGAGGAAGGCGATGACGACCTTCTTGCGGAAGTCGAAGAAGATGAAGACGATGTCGCCGGCATCATCGATCCCGGCATCGCCAAGGACGAAGGCTAAAGAATAACCCGCCGCCCGCTTTCCAGCAGGACGGCGCAGAAATTGGGGCCATAGCTCAGCTGGGAGAGCGCCTGCATGGCATGCAGGAGGTCAGCGGTTCGATCCCGCTTGGCTCCACCATTTCCCGCCTCCACCATCCCATTTCATTCTTCGCCGCCGTCACTGGCGAAAAATGGTGGAGCCGAGCGGCGCTAGCGCCAGCGTAGCGCGCCGCGAAGGGGCGCAGGCGGTAAACAGCACTCACCCTCCCCCTCACCCCCAATTCACCGTCGCGGCATACTTCCCGACATTTGCGGCAGACATCGTCTCCCGCGCAGGGTTAAAGTCCTTTGTCACAAACGGATTTGTCTTTTGAGCGGTTTTCAGGACGCACGCGCGCTTCCCAAGGATACTGTCCTTACCCCCGATTTGGCGATTATCGGCGGCGGGCCGGCCGGCATCAGCCTGGCGCTGGCGCTGGCTGAGAGTGGCCAGAATATTCTCCTGCTGGAATCCGGCGGCCGGACCTTTGAGGCCGATGTTCAGAAACTGTATGAAGGCAGTCAGACCGGCGTGCCCTATATCGCGTTGGATGGCGGGCGCCTGCGCTATCTGGGCGGCAGCACCAATCATTGGGGCGGCTGGACCCGCCCGCTGGACAAGATCGACTTCGAAACCCGCAAAGGGCTGCCTCTTTTCGGCTGGCCTTTCGGGCGCGATGCGATCGAGCCCTACTTCTCTCGCGCTCAGTCCCTGATTGAAGCCGGCCCCTGGGTTTATGACGAAGCCGGGGAAACCAACTCCGACAACGGGCCGCTGCTGCGTTTGGGGCCGGGCGGGCTCTATACGAGCTGGTTCCAGTTTTCCAAGACCAGGGACAACAACCTGCCGACTCATTTCGGCGATCGCTACCAGGCCGATCTTGCCAAAGCGGCGCATATCACGCCCCTGCTCAACGCCAATGTCACCGCCATCCGCCTGTCGCCGGATGCAGGCCGCGTGGCGCAGCTGGATGTGGCCACCTTGTCGGGCAACCGGCTGACGGTGAAGCCCCGCTACACGGTCCTGGCCGCGGGTGCGATAGAATGTGCCCGGCTGATGCTCGCGTCCAATGACGTGATGACGGCGGGCGTTGGCAATGGCAACGATCTGGTGGGGCGTTTCTTCGCCGACCATCCCATTCCCCGCAATGTCGCCACCATGGTGATGTTCGATGGCGCGATCGCGCCGATCTACCTCAACAATGTGGCGCGGCCGGACGGGGCGGTGATGCGCGCGGTTCTCTCCCCCCGGCCGGAATTCATGCGCGCGCATGGCGTGGCCGGATCGCTCACCACGGTGGAAAACGAAGTCAAGCTCGATCCTTTCGCGACAGCCGCCGTGGTGACGACGGCGCAAGCTTTGGGCGTGGATGCGTCCCGCGCCAAGGCCTATTCCCTGGGCTGCGGCATGGAAATGGCGCCCGACCCGGATCGCCGGCTGACCTTGGGGACGGAGCGCGACGCTTTGGGCATGCCACGTCTCAATCTGCACATGACGATTGCCGACGACGATTTCACGCTGTTCCGCCAGACCCTGACGGAGCTGGGACGCCAACTCCTGGCCGCCAAAAGCGGGATGCTGCACATCAGCTACAACCGGCGCGACGAATGGCTGGAGGCGATGGATTGGGGCAACCATCATCTGGGCACCACACGGATGCATAGCGACCCCAAACAGGGCGTGGTGGATGCAAACAGCAAGGTGCACGGCATCGGCAATCTCTATGTGGCGGGCAGCTCGGTCTTCCCGACTTATGGATCATCCAATCCCACTCTGAATCTGGTGGCGCTGACCCTACGGCTCGCCGATCATCTGAAAAAGGTGATGGCATGACCCGGCGCGGCATCCTGGCCGGGTTGGTGGCCGTGCTGGCGGCGGCGGGCGGCGCGGCCTGGAAATTCCGCCTGTTCGCCAAACAGTATCCGCCCACGCCGTATGATGATCTGCTGGGTCAGATCGTCGATCGCGAGCCGGCCATTGTCTTTGGCCGGGCGGCGCGCAAGTCCATGCCTGGTGCGGCGCAACTGGCGGCCGGGCTGCGCCGGGACCATCGCAGCCTGGCCGAACGCGCCGCTGCGGAGCCCGGTGAAGCCCAGATTGCCGAAGTAGCGGGCTGGATCGTGCCGCAAAGCGTGGCGCTATACGCGGCCCTGGCCGCCCAGGCCTGATTTCCGCCGGTTCCCGGCGGAACAAGATCGGGGCTTGAAGCAGGCTGGAAAGATACCATTTCTCATTTGTGAACCTTGGCGCCTGATGGGCCTTGGATTTACAGGCCGCTCGAAAGGAGGGCCCGAAGATGACGCGCAACGCTTATTTCGACAGCCCTTTCCTGTTGGGCTTTGAGCCCCTGGAACGGCTTCTGGAACGGACGGCCAAGAGCGCCGCCGACTCTTATCCGCCTTACAATATCGAGGCCACGGAAGACGGCGGCATCGCCATCACCTTGGCTGTGGCGGGTTTCGCCAAGGACGAAATTGCGGTCACCGTCGAGGATCGCCAGCTGGTGATCCGGGGCCGGCAAAATGAGGCCGGCGGCAAAACGTTCCTTCATCGCGGCATTGCAGCACGACAATTTTTGCGGGCATTCGTGCTGGCCGACGGCATCGAAGTGAAAACTGCCGCGTTGGAAAATGGACTGCTGCGGATCATTTTGACGCGTCCGGACATCCAACCCAGCGTGAGGGTGATAGATATCAAGACTGGAGGCATGCAATGACAGAGCTGTTCGAGAGTGAGGCGGGCGCCGGCCAGGGCCGCATCGCCTACATCAAGCCCACGGGGAGCGAAGAGGCGCACCGGCTGGGTCTGATCCCCGCGAATGTCGAGTTGCCCCAGGGCATGAAACTCTATGTTCTTCACGCCGAAGACGGCAGCGTGCTGGGCTATACCGATGCCTATGCCTCGGCCTATGGCGCGGCGGTACAAAATGAGCTGACCCCTGTGAGCGTGCACTAAGTGAGCGTGCACTAAGCCACACCGGCCTCAAGAGACGAAAAGCCGGAATCTCCGCTTCCGGCTTTTTTGTTGCGCGGACGATTGCTAATCTTGACGCTTCGGAGGGGATCTTCATGCGCTCATGTATTTTTGCTGCCGCCATTCTGCTGCTCACCGCGGTCGCTGCTTCCGCGCAGGATGTTCCCGCTACGGCACCTCCGCCGGGCGGCTCCACCACCCCGGCCGACACGGCGGCACCGCCGCCCGCCGATGCGGCGCCGGCTCCCGCCGAGCAGCCGGGCAATCCGCCCATGACCGGACCTCAACTTCTGATCTCCACCAGCATGGGCGATATCACCCTGCAACTGGACGCCGTTCGGGCGCCCAAAAGCGTGGCCAGCGTCCTGCGCTATGTGCGGGACCGCCATTATAACGGCACGGTGTTCTACCGGGTGGTCAAAGGCTTTGTGATCCAGATGGGCAGTTGGGACGCCAACGTCAAAGGCCGTCCGCCCGGTCACAGCCCCACGCCCTTGGAAGCCGATAACGGCCTCAGCAATCTGCGCGGCACGGTGGCGCTGGCGCATGGCGCCGACCTGATGGCGGTAGCCGATTTCTTCATCAATCTGGCGGACAACAAATCTCTCGACCATTTGAAGGACGATACCTTCAACGTCACCGGCTTTACCGTTTTCGGCCAGGTGACATCCGGCATGGATGTGGTGGATGCCATTTCGGCGGTGCCGGTGGGCGATCACGGACCGATGCCCGGACAAGCGCCGGTCGATCCGATCCTGATCAAGAAAGTGTCGATCGTGGGTGAGCCCGAACTCGCGCCGAAAGCGCCTGCGGTCAAAAAGCCGGTGCAGAAAAAGAAGACTTAACGGTTACGCCGCTTGGCTGGATGAACCGGTCTGGTCGATAAGAATCGCGTAGAGTGCTTCGGCATTCTTGGCGGCGCGCAACTTTTCGCAGGTCTGCTGGTTGCGCAGAAGGCGGGAGACACGCGCCAGCGCCTTGAGATGATCGGCGCCCGCATTCTCCGGCGCCAGCAGCATGAACACCAGATCCACCGGCTGGCCGTCCACCGCTTCATAATCGATCGCGCTCTCCAGGCGGGCGAAGACGCCGGTGATATTGGCGACGCCCGCCATGCGGCCATGCGGAATCGCGATGCCGGCGCCCACGCCCGTGGTGCCCAGACGTTCGCGCTCATTCAGAGTTTCGAAAATCTGCTTTTCCGGCAGCTGGGTGCGGACATGCGCGCGCGCGGCAAGTTCCTGCAGCAACTGCTTTTTGGTTTGAGCCTTGAGAGACGCGAGCACCGCTTCGGGAGCGAGCAGGTCGGAAATGTTCATCAAGCTTCCCAATAAGTTTGCGGGTCATTTTCAGGGGTTCCGCCCTACCCCCGAAAAGCGGCGGGTACATAGGCCGGGCCCTTCCGAAAGTCAAACCTGACCCGAATTCCGCAAAAAGCGCGGCTTTCGGTTAAATCATACGCCCGCCTTGAGCCGCCTCCGTTCCACGGAAGACGGGATTCGCAAGGCTTCGCGATACTTGGCCACGGTGCGGCGCGCAATATTGACGCCATCCGCGGTC
>JAFECO010000649.1 GCA_018242085.1 Pseudomonadota bacterium | reverse complement strand
CAAAGCCCGGCGAATCCGTGGCCATGGGTTAGAGCATTCTGTCTACCATGGGATTCCCGGACTTAAGAAAAGCGAGCAGCCTGCTTCGGATCATGCTCGATGACAATGCCGCTACCGCCAATAACAACAAACCGGTGGCGGCGACCTGGGAAAATATCAGCCAGCGCTCTTTCGGCCAGGACAGAATAAAAGAAAGCAGCTCGCCCGCGACAGCGACCGGCACGATGATCGGCAAGATATCGCGATAAAGCCAACTGCCATGGGTCCGGGGAATGAAGCGGGCGTGAACGATAGGTACGTAGATCAGGAAAAACAGGGCGTTGGACAGAGCCCAGACCGTGCCCGTCCCGACGGGCCCGTAATGTTCCGCGGCGAAAAAAATCAGCGGAACCAGAAACAGAAGCTGAACCGTGTTGCCGATCAGATGCAGCCGCAAATTGCCTTTGGCGTATTGCAGATAATAGGGAAATGAAGAAAGCCACGCCAAACCATTCCCGATGGCATAGAGCGCCAGGATGGGGGCGGCCTGATGGGCGATATTCGGCTTGCCTGTCCAGGCCATAAGAACCGGGTTGGCGAAGAAAGCGAGCATGGCCACGACCGGGGCGGCGATCACGCAGGCCATCTGCGTGGCGTTGTGATAAAGACTGATCATGCCGATCGTATCGCGTTCCGCCGCGAATTTCGTTAGGCGCGGCAGTATGGCCTGGCCAAGCGCACCGTTGAGCGCGCTTACAGTTGCGGCAGCAACGATGGCGATCGAGAAGACACCATAGGCCGACAGGGTCAGGGTCTTGGAAAGGACCATGCGGTCGGTCTGTATGAGCGCAAGCCAGACCGTCGAGGTGAATGCGATGGTCAGGGAGAAGGTGAGATTGCTTCTGAACGGCGCCCACGAAAATTTCTCGCGCGGTACTGAATCTCGCCGGACCAGGCGGTATGTCATCCAGGTCAGCCCCCCCAACTCCATAACCGCCAAGATGAGTTGATATGAAAAGAAATTTTCTGGCGTCGCGCCCAGAAACTCGAATATTCCGATGACACCAATGAAGCGGAATGTGGCGATGACAATATTATAGCCGCCCAGCCAGACCTGCCGTTCGAACCC
>JAFECO010000648.1 GCA_018242085.1 Pseudomonadota bacterium | reverse complement strand
GACACGCTGGCGATCGTCGATCCCGTGCAGCTGCGCCAGAATGTGGCGGCCTGGGCGGCGACCCTCTACGTGATCGCCGACAGCGATGTGGATTTCCGCGCCGGTCAACAAGCGGCCAAGTAGCGGCTTTCGCGCAACGCGAAATGGGCCGGTAGCCGAACCGGCTGCCGCAATCGTGCCTTGTTTCCTGCCAATTCCCGTCCGATTTGCTCACCAAGCTTTGGCACCGGGGGGCCTGTTTCGGCGTTGAGAATGTCGGGAAAGGATAGAAAAATGACCAAGCATCTTGGCGGTCTGGCACTGGTTCCCGTGTTGGCATGCGGCCTGGTTCTTTCCGGCTGCGGCACCAGCCCTGGCGATCGCGGCCTGTCCGGCGGCCTGTTGGGCGCGGGCACGGGCGCGGCCATCGGCGCCATCGCGGGCAATGCGGCGACCGGCGCCCTGGTTGGCGGATTGGGCGGCGCGGCCATCGGCATGCTCACCAGCTCCGACACCATCAATTTCGGCGAACCGGCCTGGAAACATTCTTCGTCGCGCCGTCACCATTCCAACCGGGTGGCACAGGCCGACGAAAGCTGCACGGTGAAGGAAACCGCGACCAAGCGCGTCACCACCTGCACGCGCACGAAATAGCGCGATCCTTTACGGCAGCACTTCGCCCTTTGTTTCCCAGGCGAAGGGAATGATCGCCAGCCCCAAAAGGAAGGGGATGGCGGTCAAGGCGACGGCATAGCCCAACGATCCGGTCCATCCCACCAAAGCCGCGATGGCGAAGTTCGCCCCCGCGCCAAGGAATCGCCCGAACGAGGTGCAAAAGGCGAAGGCCGTCGCCCGCATCTGGGTGTTGTATTGCTCCGGCAGCCACAAGCTGAAGATGGCGAAATTGCCGCCCGCCAGGCCGAGAAAGAACAGCACCGTGATGAAAGGCACCAATCCGTCCTTCAGATGGAACGCCCATCCGAAAGCCAGGAGGATCGAAACCGCCATGCCGGTGAAATAGAGGGCCAAGGTCGCTTTGCGCCCGAATTTCTCCGCCAGTACCGGTACCAGCAGGCACCCCAAAATGGTGCCGACGGAAAGGATCGCCGTGCCAAGAGAGGCGATCCTGGT
>JAFECO010000647.1 GCA_018242085.1 Pseudomonadota bacterium | reverse complement strand
ATGCAATGGTATCAGAAAGCCGCCGCGAAAAATGACGCGGATGGCCAAATCGCCGTCGGCACGCTCTACGAAAACGGCAGAGGCGTGCCCCAGGATTTCGCCCAGGCCATGCAGTGGTACGAAAAAGCCGCCGCGCAAGGCAATATGAGAGCGGAATTCGCCATCGGCTCCCTGTATGAAAATGGCCGGGGCGTGCCCCAGGATTATGCCCAGGCGATGCAGTGGTACCAGAAAGCCGCCGCCGCGGGCAATGCGAGTGCCCAGAACGCGATCGGCGTTCTCTATGGCGGCGGCCATGGCGTTCCCAAAGACGACAAGCTGGCGATGCAGTGGTACCTGAAAGCGGCGGCAAATAATGATCCCGCCGCCCAGACCAATATCGGCTTGCTGTACGAATACGGATCGGGCGTGACGCAGGACTTCGCCCAGGCCATGCAATGGTACCAGAAGGCGGCGCGGCAAGATCACGCCTATGCCGAACTGACGATCGGCAACCTTTATCAACGGGGCCGGGGCGTGCCCCAGGATTATGCGCAGGCCATGCAATGGTATCAGAAAGCCGCCGCGCATGGCGACATGAACGCCGAGAATTCCGTGGGCGCCCTTTACGCCGGAGGCTTGGGTGTGCCGCAGAATTTTGCGTTGGCCAAGCTATGGTTTCAAAAAGCGGCCGAACACGGCAGCAGCTATGCCGAAGTCAATATGGGACATCTGTATCAGGACGGATCGGGCGTGCTCCGCGACTTTGCCCAGGCCATGCAATGGTTTCAGAAGTCCGCATCGCATGGCGACGCCGAGGCCGAAGCGCGCATCGGCTATCTCTATGAGGAAGGGATGGGCGTGGCGCAGGATGGCGTGCAGGCCATGCAATGGTACCGGAAGGCCGCCGATCACGGCTTCGCGCAGGCCGACTTCGCCATCGGCTTTCTTTACGATCGGGGCGCAAGGGGCGTGACCAAGGATTATGGCCTGGCGATGGAATCCTACCGCAAGGCGGCGCAGAAAAATGTCGCCGATGCGGAGTATTTCCTGGGCTTGCATTACGACGCCGGCGCGGGCGTCGATCCGGATCCCGCCCAGGCCCGGCAATGGCTGCAAAAGGCTCTCGCCG
>JAFECO010000646.1 GCA_018242085.1 Pseudomonadota bacterium | reverse complement strand
GTGTCGGCCTTCATCGCCACCGCTTCAGCCAGCACGGTATCGAGCTTGCGCAATTTGTTGCCGCCCAGGCCCAGCCCGGTCATGTCGTCGCGCTTGATCCAGATCGTGGGCCCGCCCAGATGCGCCGTCAGCCGCTTCAGCGGTTCCAGCGGCGTAGGCAATTGCGCCAATCCCAGGCGGGGAAAGCGCGCCAGCATCTCGGCCAGATCGGACATCACGCCTTGGGCAGCGCCTGCAGCAGCTTTTCGATATCGCCCATATCGTTATAGACCGACGGCGAAACCCGCATGCGGTTGCTGCCCAAAGTCACTTTGATGTTCGCCGCTTTCAAGATCGGCTCCAGCTTCTTCTGCGCGTCCTGATAAGCGAATGTGACGATGGGCCCCTGGGTTTCCGGCGGAGTCATCGGAGCGAAGCCCCGCTTGGGCAATTCTTCCCTGAGCCGCGCGATCATGGGCGCGCGATGGGCCGCGATCCGCGCCACGCCGATCTGGGAGATATAGTCGATGGAGGCGATCAGCATGGAAAGGCCGATCCAGGACGGCGTGCTGACTTCGAATTTTCCCGCCGCGGTATCGCGCATCTTCCAGCTTCCCACCGGCGGTCCCGGCGGATCGAAAGGATAAGCATGGCTCTGCGTGTCGGTGGCCGAGCGCCAGCCCACCGCCGTGCGCTTCAGTTCTCCCACCCGGTCGGGACGCACGTAAAGAAACGCGACGCCGAAATCCGCCATCAGCCATTTGTAGGCGCCCGAGCAGGCGAAATCGACGCCGGCCGCTTTCACGTCCAGGGGGATCGCGCCCGCGGACTGCACGATATCGGCATAGACATAGGCGCCCTTGCGATGCGCCACATCGCACAGCGCCTTCAGGTCGTGCTGGAAACCCGTATCGCTTCCCACATGGGAGACCGCGACCAGCTTGGTGCGCGGGGTGATCGCCCGTTCCACATCCGCCAATTCGATGCGGTTGTTCTTGGATGTCAGCACCGTCAGCGGCATGCCCGCCTTGTGCCGCTCGCCGTACAGGATCAGCGAGGCGTCATAGTGATAGACATCCGTCACCACGCCCGCATGTTCGCCGAGGCCCAGCGCGGCGGCGACATGGTTCTCC
>JAFECO010000645.1 GCA_018242085.1 Pseudomonadota bacterium | reverse complement strand
CGCGACGATGCCTTGAAGAAGCGCTTCGAGGCGGAAACCGCCAATGCCTCCAAGACGGCCTTCCTCGCCAATATGAGCCATGAACTGAGGACGCCACTCAATGCGATTCTGGGCTTTTCCGAAATCATCGCCCAGGAATGCTTCGGGCCGGTGGGCAGTGCGCGCTACAAGGATTATGCTGGCGACATCCATTCCTCCGGCGCGCATCTTCTCTCGCTGATCAATGACCTGCTCGATATCGCCAAGATCGAAGCGGGGCGGATGGAAATCTCTCCCAATCCGCTGGAAACACGGCGCACATTCGATGTCGCGCTCAAGCTCGCGGGCGCGAAAGCCAGTGAAAGGAATCAGCATCTGACCATCGATGTGGATGCCTCCTGTCCGGCCCTGTTCGCCGACGAGCGGGCTTTGCGGCAGATCCTGATCAATCTGGTTTCCAACGCCGTGAAATTCACCCCCGAAGGCGGTCGCATCGAAGTGGTGGCGAGCGCCGCCCGCGATGGCGGTTTTCAGATCATGGTCCGGGATAACGGGCCCGGCATTCCAAGAGAGAAGCTGGACAGCATCTTCACGCCCTTCAGCCAGGTGGACAATCGCTACGACCGCCAAGCCGGCGGCACCGGTCTGGGACTGGCTCTGGTGCGGGGCCTGGTGGAACTGCATGGCGGGCGCGCCTGGATCGAGAGCGAGCCGGGCGCGGGCTGCGCCGCCTTCGTGGTGCTGCCGGCCAGGACGCCGTCGCGCGCCACGGTCGCCGCCTAAAGCGCGCGGTCTGCGCAAATAAAAAGGGCGCGGCTTTCGCCGCGCCCCTTGCTTTGCGTGGGTCTTGCGATCAGACCGAATAGTACATCTTGAATTCCACCGGATGAGGCGTGTGCTCGAAGGCATAGACCTCTTCCATCTTCAGCTCGATATAGCTGTCGATGAAGTCGTCGGTGAAGACGCCGCCCTTCTTGAGGAAGGCGCGGTTTTTGTCGAGATTTTCCAGGGCCTCGCGCAGCGAGCCACAGACCTGCGGCACCTTGGCTAGTTCTTCCGGCGGAAGCGCATAAAGGTCCTTGTCCATCGGGCCGCCCGGATGGATCTTGTTCTCGATCCCGTCCAGGCCCGCCAT
>JAFECO010000644.1 GCA_018242085.1 Pseudomonadota bacterium | reverse complement strand
TATCGCTACCACGACAATGACAATGGCGCCGCCATCGCCGCGGGCATCGGCTTCGTCGCCCTGGCCGCGATCCTCGCCTCGCAGAACAATCACGATCGCGGCGACTGGTATTATCGCGAGCGTGACCGGGGCTGGAACGATCGCGGCGGCTGGCATTACCGCGACCGCGACTGGCGCGACCGCGACGATTACCGGGGCCGTTATTTCGACAACCGCTACGACGCTTATTCGCACGGCTATCGCAGCTGGTAATCCCCTGCCAGCTTGCGCATGAAGACGGCCCCGGTGCTCCCCCGCCGGGGCCGTTTTCGTTTCAGGGCTTTCCCAGCGCCTTGCCGAAAAACGCCAGCGCCATGTCCGTCGCGGTCTTGTGGGTCCGGTCCTGCGGCACGGTGGCGGTGCAAAGCGGGGTGGCGGTGCGGCCCGCGTCGGTGCAGGTGCCCAGGAAATCATAATGCCCCACGCCCGGCAGCAATTTCACCTGCACGCCGGGAATGGCTTTCGCCGCCGCCAGCCCGTTGGTGGCGGGCGGCGCCACCGGATCGGCATCGCCGAGCAGGATCGCCACCGGCATGGAAAGCCTGGCCAGGCTTTCTGGCCTCAGCGCCTGGATCGCGGCGGGCGCCATGACAAAGACGCCGCGGATGGCGGGGATGTGATGATCCTCGCCGGCCCGCGCCGCCGCGACCGACAATTCCGGCGAGGCCAGGGCCGCCTTGGCTTGCTCCATGGTGACGGCGAATTCCTTTTGCGGCATGCAGACGCCGTCCTTGGGGTTCGCCGCGCAGAAATCGAACAGGTGCGTCATGTCGACCCGCGCCCCCGCCCCCACCAGCGCGGTGAATCCGCCCAGCGAGAATCCCGCCAGCCCCACATTGGTGTTGTCGACATGCGGCCCGATCACGGGATCGGCCTTGGCCGCTTTCAGCGCGGCGGCCAGATCGCCCGCCCGCTCCCAGAACAGCATCGAGCCGGGCACCGTCATGGTGTCCTGGCCATTGTTGCCCGGATGATCCACCGCGATCACCACATAGCCTTGCTTGGCCAGCGCCAGTCCGAACCAGGCCATCATCCGCGCCGTGCCGCCGAAGCCGTGCGACAACAGGATGGTGGGCCG
>JAFECO010000643.1 GCA_018242085.1 Pseudomonadota bacterium | reverse complement strand
ATCGGCAGATTTTTGTAGATCGGTTCCCATTCAAAGCCATTGGCGGATTGGGAAACATGCCCGGACATCGACAACCCGCCCCAGGGCAGGTCGAATCCGTAATGCAGCGCGCCGTCGATATAGATCCAGTTGCCATAGATGTCCGGCGTGGTCACCGTCATCGCCATGGCTTTCAGATATTTGCTGCCCCGGATCGCTTGCGCCCATTGGGTATAGCCGACATAGGAACCACCCATCGTGCCCAGATTTCCGTCGAACCAGGGCTGGCTGCCGAACCATTCATCGGTGTCGTAGCCGTCATCGGCCTCATTCTTGAATGCATAAAAGGCGCCATCCGAATCATATTTGCCGCGCACGTCCTGAAGCACGACGACATATCCGCGCTCCGCGAACCATTTGGCGTCGCCGGGCGCCATTGCCATTGCCCGGTTGTACGGCGTCCGCTGCAGAATCGCGGGGAATTTGCCCGGCGCGTCGGGGCGATAAATATCCGTCGCCAAGGTCGTGCCATCATGCATGCGCACGCGAACATTGGACTGCATCAAGACCTTGTAGGCCGGCTTCGACAGCAGGCTCTGGTCGTAATGAGATATCGAAGGCGGGGCGAGCAATGTTTGCGCCACCGCCGCCTGTATCGCGAAGGCGCCCATGGCCGCTGCCAGGATGGCTGCAATTTTCATATTCCCCCCGAAATCCCGCGGCATTCCGCTAGGCAGTCAGATGAATCAATTGAGGTTTTTCCTGCGCCTCACCGCGTCGGACAGCAAGTCGGCTTCACTCGCCGCCCTCACTTCAAACCCGTAAATCTTGAGCCCGGCCCGGATTATCTCCTCCAGATCGCTGTCGCGCGTGCCCATATTCCGCGGGCGCGTCCATCCGGGAGTGGGCAATTTGGACTTCAAATCCTTGGCAGACATGAGCTACCCCCGGATCGCCTGTCTTGGACATTATGTCTAGACATATAAGATTGCCATCCTATGTATAGGCATATGCGGCCTGTCAAGCGAGATTCTTGGATGCATTGCGGAAGAGCCCCCAGCTCGCGGACGAAATTCAAATGGGGCGCAGCCAATTTCCATATCATCTTATCGCAAATGAAGGGCCGGAAAGACACCAGC
>JAFECO010000642.1 GCA_018242085.1 Pseudomonadota bacterium | reverse complement strand
AGCGACTGTTGAAGCAACACCACCGTCCCGGCCGGATTTTCCAGCCCGTTCTTGGGTCGCAAGTATGGGCAAGGGGGCTTAAAAAAGGGGTAACCCTTGCCGGCGGTCCAGGACTTGCGTTGCTGCCCCGTCATGAGGCTCGTCAACGATTTCCAACCGCCTGTCTGCAGCACCGCCCTGGTCGCGGCGGCAAAGGCGCGCGCCTCTGGAAAAGCGAGCCCCATCAACAGCTTGCACACTCATCTCAGCGATGACGCCTATCCCGAAACCCGGTCCGGCAAGGACCGGCGCAAAAACGCCGCGTGCCAACCAAGGACGCCGGAAGCTGTGCCGTTCCGGTACAGTCCCCACGCGCCCCGCCTGGACGCCGCCTTTATTGCGCAATTTCTGGGACAGATGATGCCCGACCGCGCGCAAGGCCCCGCACAGAGGCTGGCCGCATACGAAGAGCCGCAATCGCCCGCGCAGATCTTCGACACCGAACTCTGACGCGCAAAATAAAAAGCCGCGCAGCCCGCGCGGCTTTTTCATTTCACATCGATTAAGCGGCGACGAGATTGCGCAGAACGTACGGCAGAATGCCGCCGTTTTTAAAGTACGCCACTTCGTCGGCCGTCAGGATCATCAGCACCAGCGGCAGCTTTTCGGTCGCGCCGTCGGGGCGATGGATGGTCGCTTCCACCTTCATGCGGGGCTTGATGTCTCCGGACAGGCCCGGAATGTCCACCACCTCGCGGCCGGTGAAGCCGTAATCCTTGCGCGTCTTGCCCGCCTCGAAGCAGAACGGCGCCACGCCCATGCCAATCAAATTGGAGCGATGGATGCGTTCGAAGCTTTCGGTGATGACCGCGCGCACGCCCAGAAGCTTGGGACCTTTCGCCGCCCAGTCGCGCGAGGAGCCGGTGCCATATTCCTTGCCGCCCACCACGATCGTGTCGCGGCCGTCCTTCTTATAGGCCTGGGCCGCGTCGAAGATCGACATCTGCTGGCCCTCGCCACTGACGTCCTGATAATAGACCGTGTTGCCGCCTTCCTTGCCGCCCATCATTTCGTTGCGGATGCGGATATTGGCGAAGGTGCCCCGCTCCATCACTTCATGATTGCCGCGGCGCGAGCCATA
>JAFECO010000641.1 GCA_018242085.1 Pseudomonadota bacterium | reverse complement strand
TCCCCGGCCATGGGAGCTTATAAAACAGAAAGGGCGGCTCACGCCGCCCTTTTTTAAAGTCTTGCACCAGCTTTCTTCCCCCGCATGGCGAAGCCATTGGCGGGGGGAAGATGTCTGCTAGCGGGCTTGCCCGGGTGGCAGACAGATGGGGCAATCAATTCGATTGGCGGCGCAGGAAGGCCGGAATCTCGAACTGCTCGTCCGTACCATGGTCGGGGAACAGGTCTTCGCCCGGCGGCGGGGCTACCGGTTCCTGGACCACGGGCCGCTGCATCGGCGTCGCGGTGGCGCGGGGACGTTCGGCCAGCGGCTCGGCGCGCATGTCGGCGGTCGTGTCCTTCTTGCGGCCGAACAGGCTCCAGCCTGGCTTCTTGGGCTGCTGCTGCTGCACGCGCGGCGCCAGCGGCTGCTGATCCAGCGGACGATAGCTTTCGGTGGCCGGATAACGCGCGGCGGGTGCAGCCACAGGCTCCTCGATCGGCGGCAGCTCCCGTGCGGGGGCCATGGGCGCTTCGTTCACATGCGGCGCCGGCGCGGCGTTCAATTCCGCGGCCAGGCTTTCGACCTGCGCCTGGACCGGATTGACCACGGGCTTGGCCGGTTCGATGCGGAACGCCGGGGGCTTCAGATGGGGACGCAGGGTGTGCACTTTTTCCGGCAACTTCAGTTGCTCGGCATCGATGCCGGTGGCGACCACGGAAACGCGGATGCGGCCTTCCATCTCTTCCAGAATAGTGTTGCCGAAAATGATGTTGGCGTCGGGATCGACTTCGGCGCGGATGCGGTTGGCGGCCTGCTCGACTTCGAACAGCATCAGGTCCGGCCCGCCGGTGATGTTGATGAGAACGCCCTTGGCGCCCTTCATCGTCACATCGTCCAGCAGCGGATTGGAGATCGCCATGTCGGCGGCCCGAAGCGCGCGGTCCTCGCCTTCGGCCTCGCCCGTGCCCATCATCGCCTTGCCCATCTCGGTGATCACCGACTTGATGTCGGCGAAGTCGAGATTGATCAGGCCCGGCATCACGATCAGGTCGGTGACGCCGCGCACGCCGGCATGCAGCACCTCGTCGGCCATGGCGAAGGCCTGGGACATGGTGGTGCGGTCGGAGGCGACCCGGAACAGATTCTG
>JAFECO010000640.1 GCA_018242085.1 Pseudomonadota bacterium | reverse complement strand
TTCATGACCTCATGCGCCATGACGCGGATCACCGTCTGCCAGGCGACCAATTCGTGCGCGGTCAATTCGCTTTCGATATTCTGCAGGGAAATCAGGCGCCGCCGCCTGCCGCCAAGAAACAGATCGGTTGCGGCTGCCTTTAGTTGCAAGGGCCCGTTCCTCCGCTCCATGCGCAGGATGATCCCCTCGCCCGGACCCAGATGTTCCAGTCCGGCCGCGAACTCCGGGCCATGGCGCGCGAATTCCGCAAACTTGGTGCAAGGCGTTTCGAACAATCGTCGCGCCGCGAAATTCATCAACTGCACCGACACATTGTCCTCGATGGCGATCAGCGCCACTGGGATGTGGTTGATCAGGGCTTGGAGATATTGCGCCTGCTCTTCGCGCTCGGCCCGGCTGGTTCTCAGCCGCTCCATCACCTGATTCATGGCGAGGCCGAGATCGCCAAAGCTGCGATCCCGCGCCAGCCCCCCGAAGTTCGCCGAATTGTCTCCGAAAGACACCGCTTCCAGAAAGCGCGCCGCTTCCCGTGACCAGCGGGTGGTGAATTTCACCAACAGCAGCGTCTGGCCCAAAGCCATGATCGAAAGAAGCGTGGCGCTCAAATACCAGCTGGTCCGGGCCAGCATCCAGGCCAGCGCGACGATCGTGATCAGCAAAAATGCGACCCGAAGACCCACGCCGAGCTGGAAGCGGTCAAAGCCCATATTTGTCCATCCGCCGATATAAAGATGCGCGCGTCAAGCCCAAGTCCCGCGCGGCCCGGCTCACATTGCCGCCGTGACGTTTCAGAGCCTGATCGATGGCGGATTTTTCCACGTCATCCAGACGGGTGGCTTCACCGGATGTCTGTGAAACAGCGCGGTCGTCCGCCAGGGGGAAATCCGCCTCGTGCAAAAGCGGGCCATCGCCCAGGATCATGGCTCGTTCCACCGCATGGCGCAGCGCGCGGACATTGCCCGGCCAGCTGTAACCCCGCAGGCGGTCGAGCAGCGGGCTGCTGAAGCGCCGGGGCGGCATATTGTATTTCTGCGCATAGAGGCGGGCATAATGCTCCAGCAGAAGCGGAATATCCTCGCGCCGCTCGCGCAACGGCGGCAGAACGATTTCAACGGTGTTGATGCGATAGAGA
>JAFECO010000063.1 GCA_018242085.1 Pseudomonadota bacterium | reverse complement strand
TTTCGCGCCAGATCCTGGCCTTCACCGCGATCTGGATGGCGATCAATCTGGTGGCAGGCCTGACGGGACTTGGGATGGGCAGCGAAGCGGGCCAGATCGCCTGGCAGGCGCATCTGGGCGGCTATCTGGCGGGGCTGTTCCTGGCCGGGCCGTTCGACAGGCTCCGGCCCCGGCTCAACGTCATTTAAAAAAGAGGCGGCAGGCGTGACTGCGCCTCGCGTTAGCTCGGCGCGTTGGCTTAGCTTTTCTTGGCGAGCGACGTGAGCCTAGAAAAGCTTGCCCCTCCCCGAGCAAAGCGAGGGAGGCGCCTTTGATTTGGTCGTCGCGCTACGCGCGCCTCACGCTGGCGCTGAGGCGCCTAGCGACGGACCAAATCACCGATGGGCAAATGCCCATCGGCCAGGGCTCTCACTCGGCGGGCGCTGGCGCGTGCGGCGCGGCGCTGCCTTTCTTCTTGCCGAAGATGGAAAAGCGCGAGCCCAGCCGGTCGAGATACGTGTAGATCACCGGCGTGATGTAGAGCGTCAAGAGCTGCGACAGGAGCAGGCCGCCCGCCACGCACAGGCCCAGCGGCCGGCGGGATTCGGCGCCCGCGCCCAGTCCCAGCGCGATCGGCAGGGTGCCCATCATCGCCGCCATGGTGGTCATCATGATGGGGCGGAAGCGGGTGAGGGCGGCTTCGTAGATCGCCTGTTCCGGCGGCATGTCGGTGGCGCGCTGCCGCTCCAGCGCGAAGTCGATCATCATGATCGCGTTCTTCTTCACGATGCCGATCAGCATGATCATGCCGACAAAGGCATAAAGCGTGAGCGGCAGGCCGACGATGAAGAGCGTGAGCAGCGCGCCCACCGCCGCCGAAGGCAGGCCGGAGAGAATGGTCAAGGGGTGGATGAAGCTTTCATAGAGAATGCCCAGGATGATGTAGACCACGATCATCGCGATGAGGAGCAGCATGCCCATATTCTGGGTCGAGCTCTGGAACGCCGCCGCCGTTCCCTGGAAGCTGGCGGTCACCGAGTCCGGCACGCCGGCCGTCACGCTGGCTTCGCGGATGGCGGTCACGGCGTCCGACAGGGTCTTGCCGGGCGGCAGGTCGAAGGAAATCGTCACCGCCGGTACCTGGCCGGCGTGATTGACGCTGAGCGGCTGGGTGCCCGTCTCAATGCGGGTGACCGCCGACAAGGGCACCAGCTGGCCGGTGTTGGAGGTGATGTAGAGCCGCTGCAGCGCCGCCGGATTGCTCTGGAATTTCGGCAAGAGCTCCACGATCACCTGATACTGGTTGGACGAGGTGTTGATCTGCGAGATCTGGGTGCCGCTGAAGGCTTCGCCCAGCGCGGTTTCGATCTGCTGCGCCGAGACGCCCAGCGCCGCGGCGCGGTCGCGGTTGATCTTGACCTGCACCGCCGGCATCGCGTCATCCAGGTCCGAATTGACGTCGACGAAGGCGGACATGGTCCGCATCTGCGCCATCAGCCGCCCCGAAACCTCCTGAAGCTCTTTCAGGTCCAGGGACTGCATCGTGTACTGGTATTGCGAGCGCGAGCCGCGGCCGCCGATGCGGATGGAGGGCGGGTTGGTGATGAAGACATTGATGCCGGGGAAGCGGCTCAGCTTGGGCCGAAGCTCGCGGATGATCTGGTCGGCGGAAAGCTTGCGCTCGTGCAGCGGCTTCAGAACGATGATGTTGAGAAAGCTGCTATTGGCGCCCGCGGTGCCGTTGCCGCCGGGGATCTGCGCGAACACGCCTTCGACATTGGGGTCGGCGTTGATGACCTTGGAGACTTCCTCCAGATATTTGAACATCTGGTCGGGCGAGGTGCCGTTCTGGGCCTGGATCTGGCCGGTCAGCCTGCCGGTGTCGTCGGAGGGCAGGAAGTCCTGCTGCATCATCGAGAACAGCAGCCCCGACATCACCACCGAAAGCACGAACAGGCCCAAGATCACGCGGCGGTGATTGAGGCTCCAGGTGAGGGTGCGGTTATAGGTGTTCTGCATCGCGTTGAAGCTGTTTTCGCTCCAGCGATAGAAGGCGTTATGGGCCTGGCCATGCTCGTCCTTGAGGATACGGGCGCACAGCATGGGCGTCAGCGTCACCGAGATGATGCCCGAGCAGAGGATCGCCAGGATGATGGTGACGGCGAATTCGTGCAGCAGCCGGCCCACAATGCCGCCCATGAAGACGATGGGAATGAACACCGCCGCCAGCGACACGGTCATGGAAAGGATGGTGAAGCCGATTTCGGCCGATCCCTTCATGGCCGCTTCGTAAGGCTTTTCGCCATGCTCGATATGGCGGACGATATTTTCCAGCATCACGATGGCGTCGTCGACCACGAAGCCCACCGAAAGCGTCAATGCCATCAGCGAAAGATTGTCCAGGCTGAAGCCCATCGCGCTCATGCCCGCGAAGGTGGCGATCACCGCGATCGGCAACGCCAGCGAGGGAATGATGGTGGCCGAGACGCGGCGCAGGAAGACGAAGATCACGCCCACCACCAGCGCGCCCGCGATCATCAGCGTCATCTGCACGTCTTCGATGGAATTGCGGATGTTGATGCTCTGGTCGTACATCACTTCCAGCTTGACCGCCGGCGGCAGGCCTTCCTGGAATTTCGGCAGCACCGCCTTGATGGAGTCGATCACGCCCACCGTGTTGGAGCCGGGCTGGCGGCTGATCGCCAGGCCGATGGTGCGGCGGTTCTTGTACCAGCTGCCGCCATAGGGATTTTCCAGCCCGTCGATCGCGGTGGCCACGTCCCTGAGCCGGACGGGCGCGCCGTTGCGATAGGCGATGATCTGCGCGGAAAAGTCCGCGGCGTTGTTGAGCTGGCCGTTGGCGTGAATGGTCTGGGACCGCACATTGCCGTTCAGCGCGCCGGTGGCTTGATTGACATTGGCCTGGGCGATGGCGCTCGATAGCGTGTCGATGCCGATCTGGCGGGCGGCGAGCGCGTCGGGATCGGCCTGGATGCGCACGGCATATTTCGAATTGCCGAACACGCCCACCTGGGCGACGCCGTTGATGGTGGAGAGCTGGCGCGCCAGCAACGTCTCGGCATATTCGTCGAGCGCCGTGCGGTAGATCGTGTCCGACGACATCGAGATGAACATGATCGGGAAGTCCGCCGGGTTCACCTTGCGGAAGGTGGGCGGCTGCGGCATCGAACGCGGCAACTGGCGCTGGGCGGCGGAGATCGCCGCCTGCACGTCCTGTGCGGCGGCGTCGATGTTGCGCTCCAGCGTGAACTGGATGGTGATGTTGGTGAAGCCCTGCCGCGAGGTCGAGGTCATCGAGTCGATGCCGGCGATGGTGGAGAATTGGTTCTCCAGCGGCGCGGCGACGCCCGATGCCATCGTGTCGGGATCGGCGCCCGGCAGGCTGGCGCTGACCTGGATGGTGGGAAAATCCACATTGGGCAGGTCGCTGACCGGCAAGGTGGCATAGCCGAAGACGCCGAAGATCACCAACGCCGCCATGAACAGCGTGGTGAAAACGGGACGCTCGATGAAAATGCGCGAGATATTCATGGCCAGTCAGCCGCCTTCAAACTTCAACGTCGTTTCACTGCGCCGCCGGGGCGTTCCGTTTGCCGCGCGCGGCTTCCTGCATCGCGCCGGCCGCCGGCGCACCCTGTTGCGGGCGCGCGCGCGCGACATTGACCTTGCCGCCGGGCAGGGCGCGCAGCGCGCCATCGGTGATCACCATTTCGCCGGGCTCGATATCGCTCTGGATCGCCACATTGGTGCCGTCGTCGAACAGGACCTTGAGATTGTGCTGCTCCACGACATGTTCCGGGGTCACCACATAGGCATATTGGGTGTCCGGGCCGATATTGACGGCCACGCGCGGGATCACGATCGCCTTGGGAATGTTGGCAAGCTCGACGGTGACGTCCACCAGCTGGCCGGGCACCAGGGCGCCGTCCTTGTTGGGGAAGGTGGCTCTGAGCTCGATGGTGCCCGCGCTGTTGCTGACGGCGTTGCTGATGAAATCCACCGGCGCGCTGATGTCCTGGCCGCCCATATCGTGCAGGTTCACGGTCGCGTTCAATCCGCCCTGGCGCGCGCGCGCCTGGATGCGCGGCAGATCGGACTGCGGCAGGTTGAACGAAACCTTGATGGGCTGAATCTGGGTGATGGTGACGAGCGGCGCAGTCAAGCCGTTCACCGACACGAGATTGCCGGGCTGCAGCATGATCGGGCCGGTTTTGCCGTCGACCGGCGAATGGATCCTGGTGAATTCCAGATTGAGGCGCGCGGCCTCCGCATTCGCCTTGGCCTGCAGATAGGCGGCCTGGGCGTTTTCATTCTGCTGCGCCGAAATCGCGTTCTCCTGCGACAGGCGCTGATTGCGGTCGGCGGTGCTTTTGGCCGAGGCAAGCGTCGCCACCGCATTGTCATAGGCGGCCTGATAGGGGCGCGGGTCGATCTCGAACAGAAGATCGCCTTGCTTCACCATCTGGCCTTCCTTGAAATAGGCCTTGGTGAGCTGGCCCTGCACCCGCGCGGTGACCGACACCATGGAATTGGCGACCACTGTGCCGATGGTGTGCTCCACCACCTGCATGTCGCGCTGAACGGCATTGGCGACGCGAACCGGCGCCGGCGGCACGGCGCGGCGCGGCGCCTGGCTGGCCGAATGGCTCCAGTAATAATACCCGCCCAGAACCAGGACGAGCGCGATACCGCCGATCAGATAACGTCGCATGGAACTGCCATTCTGCCGGGGATCATGCGTGGACGCCTCGCGGTCGGACGTGGGCGGTGGAACCTGCATGTTCATTCGATCTTCCCCAAGCCGGACCGTTGTTGACGCGGTCTGCGGCGTTCCTGTCATGACTTTGCGACAACGCGATGCGCAATGCCGCTTCCTCTACACCAATTTACACCGCCACACGTCCATCGATCCGGCAGTGAAATTTACGCCCGAAATCCCGTCCATCCCACACCAGCGGTGGGGATTTTTTCAAGCCACGCACGGCTTTAGCGGTATTTTGGCGCTTCTGGCCTTACACTCTATAGGGCAAAACTCTCTCACAAATGTCCCAAAAAAGGCCGTAGCGGTACCATGTACCGGATCGAAATGCTTATTAACATGCTGAAATCGTTGTTATAACTTTATGTCGCGGCGACTTTTGCGACCCCGATTGCGGGGGCGTAAGGGGGCGTCTATAAGCCCCGCCTTCCCAGCCGAGCGCCCCAAGTCATGAATATTCGCAACATCGCCATCATCGCCCATGTCGACCATGGCAAGACCACGCTGGTCGATCAGCTGCTCAAACAGTCCGGCTCGGTGCGCGAAAACCAGCACATGGCCGAGCGCGCCATGGACTCCAACGACCAGGAGCGCGAGCGCGGCATCACCATCCTGGCCAAATGCACCTCGGTGGAATGGAACGGCACGCGGCTGAACATCGTCGATACGCCCGGCCATGCCGATTTCGGCGGCGAAGTCGAGCGCATCCTCTCGATGGTGGACGGCGTGGTGCTTCTGGTGGACGCGGCGGAATCGGTGATGCCGCAGACCAAGTTCGTGCTCTCCAAGGCGTTGAAACTGGGCCTCAAGCCCATCGTTGTGGTCAACAAGATCGACCGTTCGGACGCGCAGCCCAAGGAAACGCTGGAATCGATCTTCGATCTTTTCCTGGCGCTGGAAGCTTCGGATTATCAGCTGGATTTCCATCACCTCTTCGCGTCGGGCCGGTCGGGCTGGGCGGTCGACGAGCTGGAAGACGAGCGCAAGGACCTGACTCCCCTCTTCAAGCGCATCGTCGAAGACGTGCCCCCGCCCAAGCCGCAGGCGCTGGCCGGCGACGAGCATCCCTTCAAGATGCTGGTCACAACGCTTGAAGCCGATAATTTTTTGGGCCGCATTCTCACCGGCCGCATCGAATCCGGCGTGATCACCACCAACCGCCAGATCAAGGTGCTCAACCGTGGCGGCGAGATCGTGGAAAAGGCCCGCGTCACCAAATTGCTGGCCTTCCGGGGCCTGGCGCGCGTGCCGGTGGACCGCGCCGAAGCGGGCGACATCGTCGCCATCGCGGGCCTGGAAGACGCCACCGTGGCGGACACGCTGTGCGATCCCAGCGTCGAGGAGCCCATTCCCGCGCATCCGATCGATCCGCCCACTTTGGCGATGACCATTTCGGTCAATGACAGCCCCCTGGCGGGCCGTGAAGGCGACAAGGTGCAAAGCCGCGTCATCCGCGACCGCCTGTTCCGCGAAGCCGAAGGCAATGTCGCCTTGAAGGTGAAGGAAACGGGCGAAGGCGCCTTCGAAGTGGCGGGCCGTGGTGAGCTTCAGCTGGGCGTGTTGATCGAATCCATGCGCCGCGAAGGCTTCGAGCTTTCCATCAGCCGTCCCCGCGTGTTGTTCAAGACCGAGGATGGCGAAAAGCTGGAGCCGATCGAGGAAGTCACGGTCGATGTCGATGATCCCTATACCGGCGTGGTGATCGAGAAGATCTCCAACCGCAAGGGCGAGATGGTCGACATGCGTCCCACCGGCGCGGGCAAGACCCGTATCGTCTTTCATGGCCCGGCGCGGGGACTGATCGGCTATCACGGCGAATTTCTCACCGACACGCGCGGCACCGGGGTGATGAACCGCATGTTCCTGGACTATGCGCCGCACAAGGGCCCGGTGGGCGGGCGCATCAATGGCGTCCTGATCTCCACCGAGAATGGCGAAGCGGTGGCCTATGGCCTTTGGTATCTGGAAGAGCGCGGCAAGTTGTTCGTGGTGCCGGGCACCAAGGTCTATGAAGGCATGATCATCGGCCAGAACGCCAAGGACAACGACCTGGACGTCAATCCGACCAAGGCCAAGCAGCTCACCAATATCCGCACCACGTCGAAAGACGAAGCCGTGCGGCTGACGCCGATCGTGCCCATGACCCTGGAACAGGCGATGGCCTATATCCAGGACGACGAGCTGGTCGAAGTGACGCCGCAGAATATCCGCCTGCGCAAACGCGAGCTGCTTCCCCATCTGCGCAAGCGGGCAAAACAGGCCGCCGACGCGTAAGAGAGAAGGCGATATGGACGTCTCAACCGACCTGATCGCCTTGGCCAACCGCCTGGCCGACACCTCAGGATCCGTGATCCGTCCTTTGTTCCGCCAGCGCATCGATGTGGCGCACAAACAGGGCATGCGGGTTTTCGATCCGGTGACCGAAGCCGACAAGGGCGCCGAGCGGGCGATCCGCGCGCTTCTGGCCCGCGAGCGGCCGGATGATGGAATCCTGGGCGAGGAATATGGCGAGCAGAAAGGCAGCTCCGGCTATCGCTGGGTGCTGGATCCGGTGGACGGCACGCGCGCCTTCATCACGGGCCGGCACGAATGGGGTTCGCTGATCGCGCTGGAGCATGACGGCAAGCCGGTGCTTGGCATTCTGGATCAGCCCGTGCTGGGCGAGCGCTTCATCGGCGTGGGTGGCGCGGCGCATCTGGTTCAGGCGGGCAAGGCAACGCCGCTCAAAGTGCGCGCATGCGCGTCGCTGGCGGATGCGATCCTGTGCGCCACCGATCCGGGCGCCTATTTTTCCAAGGAACAGCTTGCCGCTTTCGCCCGCGTCGAACGGCAAGTGAAGATGACCCGCTATGGCGGTGACTGTTATTTGTTCGCGGCCCTTGCGCTGGGCTTTGTCGATATGGTGATCGAGACGAATTTTCACGCCTGGGACGTGGCGGCGCTGATTCCCCTGGTCGAAGGCGCGGGCGGCGTGATCACCAGCTGGGATGGCGGTTCGGCGCAGCCCGGCAAGACCGTTCTGGCCAGCGGCGACAAGCGCATTCATGCCGAAGCGATGAAGCTTCTCGCCGGTTAGCGCTGCCAAACTTTTTGGTCGCGCGTCCCGGGCGCGGATGCGCCCATCATTACTGGGCGCCTCCGGCGCCGCTCGCAAAACGTCGCGCTACGCTGTCGCTAGCGACCGCATTTTTGCTGGCCGACG
>JAFECO010000639.1 GCA_018242085.1 Pseudomonadota bacterium | reverse complement strand
CTGGTCGACCTGCCCGGCTATGGCTATGCCAAGGCGTCCAAGGAACTGGCGATGGAGTGGCAGAACACCATCTTCGCCTATCTCGCCGGCCGCGCCTCGCTTCGCCGCGTGGCGCTTCTGATCGACAGCCGCCGGGGCGTGATGGACACCGATCTGGCGGTGATGGAATTGCTGGACCGCACCGCGGTCTCTTACGGCCTGGTCCTCACAAAAACGGACGAGCTCAAGCCCGCCCAGGTGGAAGAGGCCCTCGCCGCCGCAGCCGCCGAAGCGCGCCGCCACACCGCTGCGCTTGAGGAGCTGCACGCCACATCTTCCCGCGATGGTACGGGCCTGACAGAACTCCGCATCAGCCTTGCTGGATTGGCCTCAACCCGCGTATAACGCCCGCGTTTCATTGGACTTCCCAGATGGCGGACGAGGGCGAGGAAAAGAATCTGCGGCTGATGGCGCGCTGGCGCCAGACCGGGCGCGTTCTGGTCGAAGCCCTGCCCTTTATTCTCAAATACGACCAGAAGACCATCGTGGTGAAGTATGGCGGCAACGCCATGACCGGCTCCGGCGGCACCGACGATTTCTCCCAGGACATCGTCCTGATGAAACAGACCGGCATCGATCCGGTGGTGGTGCATGGCGGCGGCCCGCAGATCGGCGCCATGCTCAAGAAACTCGACATCCAGTCGCGCTTCATTGACGGCTTGCGCGTCACCGACGAAGCGGCGGTCGAAGTGGTCGAGATGGTGCTGACCGGCTCGATCAACAAGCATATCGTCACCGCCATCAACGCGGCGGGCGGCCGCGCCGTGGGCCTGTCCGGCAAGGACGGCAACATGGTGGTGGCCAGGAAACTGGCGCTGACCAAGACCGATCCGGTGTCCGGCAAGGTCACGGTCGAGGATCTGGGCTTTGTCGGCGAACCCGACGCCATCAATCCCGAAATCCTCTACACCATGATGAAGTCGGAGATCATTCCGGTGATCGCGCCCATCGGCGTGGGCCCCAAGGGCGAGACCTACAACATCAATGCCGACACCGTGGCGGGCGCGGTGGCCGGCGCGGTCAAGGCCGAGCGCCTGGTGCTGCTCACCGATGTCGAAGGCGTGCTGGACAAGGACAAGAAGCTGATCGCGCACCTCAC
>JAFECO010000638.1 GCA_018242085.1 Pseudomonadota bacterium | reverse complement strand
TGCTTGGCCTGCATCGTCGCCATTTCGTGCATCATCGAGCCGGCCGGCGCGATCAGATAGAAGGCCGCGAAATTGACAAAGGCATAGGCGAGAGAGGCTGGGACCGACACCAGAAAGGCCGCGGCCAGAAGCGCGCGCATCGAGCGGCCTTCCAGACTGCGCAGCACCCCATACATGACGAGAGAGAGGATGATGCCCACCAGCGCCACGCCCGCGCGCCGGCCCATCATCTCGTACTGGTTGCCCTCGCCCGTGATGGCCATGCGGGCCGTGTTGAGGACGAAATAGAAGGCCCAGAAGCCCACCAGCGACCATAGCGCCACCCGCCGGTCGACATGGGGTGTCGCCGGGATCGCGGCCAACTTCGCTGCCGTGCCGATCATGGTTGAAAATAGCGCATCCGATGCCGTGGCGGGTCAAGCCCGGCCGCCGCCCGTCGAAGACGGACGGCGCTTGGTCGAAGCGGGGCGGCGGAACTTCTTGGCTGATTTTGGCGCGGCGGGCGGGCGGATCGCGCCCAAGGCGGCGGCCCGCAACAGGCGGCGGAAGCTGGGGCATTCCAGATGATCGCGGGCCGGACAGGCGGCGGCGTGGCGCAAGCCGTCGCGCAGCGCCCCCAGCTCGCGGATGGTGCGGTCCAGCGCGTCCGCCTTGGCGGCAAGTTTCCTCCGGTCGATGCGGGGGCGGCCATCGGGCGCGAACATGGCCGCGATTTCCCGGAGGCTGAAGCCGGCGGCGCGGCCCAGCTGGATCAGCCTCAGCCGCTCCAGCACGCCGGGATCGTACAGGCGCCGCAATCCGTGACGGCCGATGGGGGCGATCAACCCCTGTTCCTCATAGAAACGCAGCGCCGAAGCGGCAATGCCGGAGGCGCGGGCCACCTCTGCGATATCCAGATCCTTCATCGCTTGACCTCAAGTGAACTTGAAGTGGCAGGCTATGGGAAAAGCGAGGAAAGGAGAAGCCGATGGACGCAGGGCTGTGGAATGGGAACGCGGGCACGGGCTGGGTGGCGGCGGAGGCGGCACTGGACCGGATGTATGCGGCTTTCAACGATCTTCTGGCTTCGGACATTGCGGGCCGGGTGCTGGATGTGGGCTGCGGAACGGGCAGCACCACGCTCGCTCTGGCGCGGCGGGGCGC
>JAFECO010000637.1 GCA_018242085.1 Pseudomonadota bacterium | reverse complement strand
TATCTGGTCGATCCCTTGTGGTTCTTCGGCGGCAACAAACTTCAACCCCGCAATTTCTCCTGGGACGAACGCATCGCGCGCCTGGCGCGGTTTTCCGCCGGCGACCGCGATTATGACTGCTATATATTCGGCGCTTCCCGCGTGGGCATGATGAGCGAGTATGCGATCAAGGGACATAGCTGCTTCATGGTCTCGTTCGAAAACGGCTCGCCCCGCGAACTGATCGCCTATGCGCAATACATCAAGCGCAATGCCAAACGGGAGCCGGACCTGGTCGTGGTCGGCGTAGACGATTTCGACTTCATCGATCAGGCGGATGCGAACAATGTGCCGCCGGACGTCCTTGCGAACCGAGCGCCGCATTTCTGGGATTATTACTTCTCCTGGGATGTCGCCACCTGGTCCCTCAAGACCCTGCTCGATCAATCGCCGAAGGCGCGCTATTTCGGCAAGGATTTGACCGGCCAGGTCCGCGCCGATGCCGGCACCATGCCGGTGCTGCACATGACGCTGAAGCCGGGACAGAAATGGCATATGAGCCTGAACAGCGTGGCGCAATATGCCAAATTCCGGCAGATATTCCCCAAGGCGCATCTGGTGGGCTATGCCACGCCGGTGGCGGCCGACAAGATCGTGCAATTCAAGGAAACGGGCCTTCTGCCCTTCTATCTGCAAGCCCTGCAAAAGACTTCGGCCCAATTCGACGAAATGTATGACTTCTCCATCCCCTCCCAGGTCACGTCCGATCCGAAATTGACGTATGACGGTTCGCATTATCAACCAGCCGTGTCCGGCCGGATCGCCGCCGCAATCCAGAATCACGAGCCGTCTTTCGGGATCGTGCTTTCGGGCCGCACGCCAGAGGAAATCACCCGGCTTTACGCCGACCGGCTGGAAATATATGCCCCGCAGGGCATCTCGCGGGCGGAATGACCGGCGGTTTCCGGCCGCGCCCGCTCGGGGAAGGCCGTGGCGGGCCGGACGGCCCTGGCTTAGTATGACGCCCGGAAAATGGCCTGTTCGCGCATTCCCTTCCGAAGCATTAACTGCGACCGTTAACCAGCCGAGCGTCTTTTCCAGATTATCAATGAGTTTGGCCTGAGAATAAGCGATGGAATGGCGGCCTTAAGGGATCACCAATCCGCCCC
>JAFECO010000636.1 GCA_018242085.1 Pseudomonadota bacterium | reverse complement strand
ATCACCAGGATCTCACTGCCATCCGCGGCCGAGCGCCGGACGTCATTCGACGGTCCCGACACCTGGTGGCCCACGCCGGAGCCGGCGCATCGCATCAATCAGATTTATCTGGAGCCCATATTGTTCGCCGCCGCCAGCGCCGCGGCCAACATCACCATTCACAATGAGTGCGAGTTGATCGACGCCAAGCAGGACGAAAATGGCGTCAGCGCAACCGTTCGCGATTTGACCGGCGGCACGACCACGACCATTCGCGCCCAATATCTGGTGGGATGCGACGGCGGCCGGTCCCCGGTGCGCAACCTGATCGGCGGGAAACTGGTCGGCGACGCGATCGTGCAACGCGCCCAGTCGACCTATATCCGCGCCCCGAAGCTTTTGTCCCTGATACCGGGCCGCCCCGGCTGGATGAATCTGTCCCTCAATCCGCGGCGCTCAGGCAACACCATCGCCATCGACGGCAAGGAAACCTGGCTGATCCACAATTATCTCTACGAGCATGAGACCGACTTCGACGCGATCGACCGCGACACATCGATCAGAACGATATTGGGCGTGGGGAACGATTTCGAATATGAGGTCATCAGCAACGAAGACTGGATCGGCCGCCGGCTGGTTGCCGATAAATTCCGCGACCGGCGCATCTTTGTCTGCGGCGACAGCGCGCATTTGTGGGTGCCTTACGCCGGCTATGGCATGAATGCGGGGATCGCCGATGCCATGAATCTGTCCTGGCTGCTGGCGGCCGCGCTCGCCGGCTGGGCCAGCCCCGCCATCCTCGACGCTTATTGGGCCGAGCGCGGCCCCATCACCGAACAGGTTTCCCACTTCGCGATGAACCATGCTCTGGGCGCCATCCGCCACCGGCGGGAGGTGCCGCCGGCTGTCGAGGCCCCGGGCGAAGAAGGCCGCCGCGCCCGTGCCGAATTCGGCAAGGCCGTGTACGACCTGAATGTCCGCCAATATTGCGCCGGCGGGCTGAATTTCGGCTATTTCTACGACCGGTCGCCCATCATTCATTATGACGGAGAGACGGCGCCCGCCTACACCATCGACACATTCACAAGTTCGACCGTCCCCGGCTGCCGCCTGCCGCACTTCTGGTTCGCCAACGCAAGATCCATCTATGACGCCCTTGGGATGGGATA
>JAFECO010000635.1 GCA_018242085.1 Pseudomonadota bacterium | reverse complement strand
TATTCGCCGATCCCAAGCAGCAACCGCTAGCGCTGGCCGGACGCCTGAAAAGCGCGGTGGATGCCCTGCACGAAAGCCATCCCCTGGAACGGCCGTCGGATTATAACACCTATATGAAAGATGCCGTAATTGCGGGCTTCGACTATCTGCTGGTCTGCAATGTGCAGCTATTGAAGCAACCATTTCCCGCCAACACGGCGGTGATGGCGCAGGCGGGACATTTCGTGCTGCTCAAAGCCGTCCGGTAGCGTTCAATTGCCTTTATAGGCGTAGGCGCCGATATCGACCGGCGCTTTCCGGTTGCCGCCATCGAGATCGGCAGCGGGTGCGCCCTCGGCCGAGCCTTCGCCTGTTGCATCCGATCGCTTGGTTGGGCGCAGGTCGTAGCTGAAGCGAGCCGGATCGAATTTCACGAAATTGTCCGCGAAATCGCCCGTAGTCTTCAGGACCAGATTGTGATCGACCACCACATTCGGATAGGCCAAGTCGCGCCTGTCGGTTCCCTGGAAGGGTGTGACGTTGTTGCGTATCACGACATTATAAGGCGTATCCGGCGGGTCGTTTTTATAGGCCGCGAATTTGATCCAGCTGGTGCGGCGCGGATCCTGGCTGGCGCAGGCAAGCGTGTTGTTGATGATGGCGAGATTCTTGGCACCCGCGATGGTGATGCCGTGCCAGGCGGTTGCGATGACCAGATTGTTGGAGACCGTGACCCCGTCCCAATGGCCGTCGAAAACGGTGATCCCCTGCAGGGTTCCGGCCGGCAACACCAGGCCCGGCCGGGTCTGCGCGATGATCTGATTGGCGTCGATCACCACATCCACATTCAAGAGGCCGGGCCGGTTGTTCCAGTTCCAGCCTTGAATGCCGTCCATATGGACGCACTTGCTTTCGCATATGTCATGGCCATTGGTGATGCGGTTGCGTTCGATGCGAACATGGCTGGCGAAATGATCGATGCCATCGCCGGCGAAATCGTCGATCACATTGTCGCTGACGACATAATACTTGCCGTTATCCGTGCTGGGATCGCCGCCGAACATGATCGCGTTGAAGACATTGCTGATGCGGTTTGCCGTAATCGATACGCAGGATGCGCCATTGACGCTGATGCCGCCGGACAGGCTTTGATCGGCGGCGAAGGCATCG
>JAFECO010000634.1 GCA_018242085.1 Pseudomonadota bacterium | reverse complement strand
CGCGCTCCGCCAGCAAGGCATAATAGCGGCAGAAATCGGCGGCTTCCCGCACTTCGCCGATGGCATCGGACCAGGTCTTGCCCGCTTCGCGCACGGCCAGCGCGATCAGGCGGCCGCGATGGACTTCCAGGGCATCGGCCATCGCGCGCAATATCTGCGCCCGTGCCGCGCCGCCCCGCGCATCCCAGTCCGGCTGGGCATGGGCGGCGGCGGCGAAGGCCGCTTCGATCTGCGCCTTGCCGGCTTCGGCGCTCTGCCCGATCTCGGAAAGGTCCAAGGGATTGCGCACGGTCTCAGATGATCCTTCGGTCGTGGATGCGCCATTGATGAGCGGGCGCCCGTCGCCATGCCGCAACGCGGCCAGGCCGGCGCGCAACTCCTTGCGGACGGTTTCGATGGAAAGATCGAGCCCCTCGCTGTTGCGGCGGTCGCCATACATGTCGCGCGGCAGGGGAATCCGCGGATGGGGACCGGGCTGCGCCTCCACCAGCGCGATGGGATCGACCGCCACCGTTTCCGGCGGTGTTTCATCATCCAACAGCAGATGCACGAAGCTGGTGTTGGCTCCGTTTTCCAGCAGCCGCCGCACCAGATAAGGCAAAAGATCCTCATGCGCGCCGACCGGCGCGTAGGTACGCAAGGACAATGCCCCGAACCGTTCCGCCGCCGCGTCGTACAGCACTTCGCCCATGCCATGCAGGCGCTGATGTTCGATCCTCACATCGCCCGCCATGGCGCGCACCGCCGCCAAAGTGTGGGCATTGTGGGTCGCGAACTGGCCATAGAGATGCGGCGCCGCGTCGATCAAGGCCCTGGCGCAAACCAGATAGGACAGATCCGTGGCCGGTTTGGTGGTGAACACCGGATAGCCCGGCCGCCCGCCCACCTGTGCCCGCTTGATCTCGTTGTCCCAATAAGCGCCCTTGACCAGGCGCACCATCAGGCGGCGGCCGGTTTCCCGCGCCAACGCCGCCAGCTGGGCGATCACATCGGGCGCACGCTTCTGATAGGCCTGCACGGCAAGGCCCAGGCCGCGCCACGATCCCAAACTGTCTTCCCGCGCCAACCGGTCCAACAGCTTGAGCGACAGCACCAGCCGGTCGGCCTCTTCGGCATCGAGCGCGAAATTGATGTCGGCCTTGGCCGCCAGCC
>JAFECO010000633.1 GCA_018242085.1 Pseudomonadota bacterium | reverse complement strand
CTTCCCGCGCCAACCGGTCCAACAGCTTGAGCGACAGCACCAGCCGGTCGGCCTCTTCGGCATCGAGCGCGAAATTGATGTCGGCCTTGGCCGCCAGCCCTGCGAGGCGCAGCAGGCGCGGATAGAGTTCGTCCCAGACCCGCTGTTCCTGGGTTGCTTCATAACGGGGCGACAAAGCCGACAGCTTCACGGAAATGCCGTGGCCTTTTTCCGGCCCGTCATTTTCCGTTTTGGCCTTGCCGATGGCCGCGATGGCGTCGGCATACGCCTGCTCATAGCGATCGGCATCGGCTTCCGTGCGCGCGCCTTCGCCCAGCATGTCGAACGAACACAGCAGCTTTTCGCGATCCGCCCGCGCCAGCGCCGCTTCGATGGTGCGGCCCAGCACGAATTGCTCGCCCATGATGCGGATGGCCTGGGCCACGGCGGTGCGGACGATGGGTTCTCCCACCCGAAGTGCCAACCGCCGGATCACACCGGGGCCGTCGGCGCCTTCGTCGATCTCCACCCAGCGGCCGGTCAGCATCAATCCCCAGGTCGAGGCATTCACGAACAGATTGTCGGATTGGCCCAGATGCGCGGCCCAGTCGGCGGCGGCGATCTTCTCGGCGATCAACCGGTCGCGGGTCGCCGTGTCGGGCGTGCGCAGCAGCGCCTCCGCCAGGCCCATCAACGCCAGGCCTTCCTGGGTGTTGAGGGAAAATTCCGCCAGGAAACTTTCCACCAGGCCCTGGCGGCGGGTGATCTCGCGGGCCCGGCGGACCAGGCCCGCCGCGGTATCCTTCACCGATGCGCGCAAGTGCGGCGGCAAGGGCTGGGCCGCCAGCAATGCCGCGACGGCCTCGCGCTCGTCGCGATACTTTCCAGCGTCCAGAAGATCCCAAGCCGCAGACATGGGCGCATTTATACCCGAACGCGCCGCAATGGGACGGGTCAGATTCACGCCAGGACGGCCTTGAACTGATCGCCGATCCAGTCGGCTTGCGCGTCCGTCAAGATCAGCGGCGGCGCAATGCGGATGGTATGATCGTGGGTTTCCTTGGCCAGCAGTCCCCGTGCCTGCAGCGCCTCGCAGACCGGCCGCGCCCCGCCTGCTTCGCTGTCCAGCTCGACCGCCAGCATCAAGCCCTGCCCGCGCACTTCCTTCACCAG
>JAFECO010000632.1 GCA_018242085.1 Pseudomonadota bacterium | reverse complement strand
GTGTCTTCGCCCGTGTTCAAATTGCGGTCGAAACGGGGAAAATCGCTGCTGGAGATTTCGAGCCGCAATTTGTGCCCCGGCAGGATCACATAGCTGGTCGCCCACATGTCGATCGTGTAGCTCTCAACCTTGCCGGGTTCGATCGGCTGCGCCGGTTTGCCCGCGCCGGCCCGGTAGCGTGCCCGCACGATGCCGGACTGGATGTTCTGGACATAGCCGTCGGGCTTCACATCGACCAGCTTGGCCGTCCAGTCCGTATCCTTGGCCGAGGTCGCGGCGAATAATTCCATCCTGATGGGCCCGGTGATCTCGGTGGGCTCCTTCATCGCAGGCGTGGTGTAGACCAGAATGTCCTTGCGCTCTTCCACCGCGCGCTGGTCCCAGGGGCCGCTGGGGACCACGCTGCAGCAGCTATTGCCACCCGTGGTCGGCACCGGATTGGCCGGATCATAGGTGAAGCGGTCTGCTTCGGCGCCTTTGGGCTTTTGCGAGGTCAAAACGCCGTCGCCGCCGGACGAATTGGCGCCGCCGCCGCTCTGAATATAATAATTGGTGTATTTGGTGCGGGCGAGGGGCCATTCCTTTTCGCTGCGCCAGACATTTTCACCCATCACGAAGATGCGGACAGGATCTTCGGTGGCGACGCCATTGTCGATGCCTTTCAGCCAATGGTCGAACCAGCGCAGATACACCGCTTTCATGTCGACCGCCGCATCCGCGCCGAAATCGATGGGATGGGGATCGGCGCCGATCCTGCCGGCGGCAATGGCGACGCGCGTGCCGGCGCCATGCGCCCAAGGCCCGATCATGATGCGCTTGCCGCTGCGGGCTTCCGGGGTCGCGCCTTCCTTGCGCATATGGGCATCGTCATTGAGCGTGCCGCGCATGAAGATGTCGTACCAGCCATCGACCGAAAGGATCGGGACCGAGATCTTGCTATATTCCTTGTCGAGGCTGATGCCGTCCCAATAGGAATCGCGGGTCGGATGGGCGACCCAATCCTGATAATGCGGCGTGCCGTGACGGCCGAGATTGTCGGCGGTGCTCACCGGCAGGTGCGGGAAGATGTGGTCCCAGTCATAGCCGTCGCTGTTCTGCATTACATGGCTTGCCATCTCGATGGCGCCCCATGGCAGATCGAAGCCATATTGCAAGGCGCCGT
>JAFECO010000631.1 GCA_018242085.1 Pseudomonadota bacterium | reverse complement strand
CGCGCGGCCCTTGTCCTGAAGAATGTGCCTGACAAGCATGAACGGAGCGCTCCTCTTGTTGAGGCGCCCGGCGCGCGACCCCGCGCCGAACGCAAAGCCGGCCGGTTTCCCGGTCTCGGTTGAAATGCTGCGCCCCATCCCCGCCGCTTGCAACGGCGAATGTGGCATTCCGTCCGGCGGGCCGATTTCTCGCTTGACTTCAATTTAGAAGATTTCTAAGTGTTACTCGCAATTAGAATTACTCAAAGGAAAGACCTAACATGCTGACTATAGGCGACAAATTCCCCGATTTCGCGGTCCAAGGCGTGGTTTCGACCGATCCCCGTACCGCTTTCCGCGACTTCAACCCGTCCAGCGACAAGGGCAAATGGAAGCTGGTCTTCTTCTGGCCCAAGGACTTCACCTTTGTCTGTCCCACCGAAATCGCCGGCTTCGGCAAGCTGAATGGCGATTTCAACGACCGGGACACCGTCATCTATGGCGTCTCCACCGACAGCGAATTCGTGCATCTGGCCTGGCGGCAGAACCATGCCGACCTCAAGGATCTGCCCTTCGCCATGCTGGCGGACACCAACCGCCGCCTTTCACAGGCGCTGGGCATCCTCGATGAGGAAGCCGGTGTCGCCAAGCGCGCCACGTATCTGGTCGATCCGGACGGCATCATCCGCTTTGTCTATGTCACGGACATGAGCGTGGGCCGCAATCCGCAGGAAGTGCTGCGTGTGCTGGACGCCCTGCAGACCGACGAACTCTGCCCCTGCAACTGGCAGAAGGGCGAAGAGGTGATCAAAACCGCTGCTTGATATTTTCCCCCATCTGTCTGCCACGCGGGCAAGCCCGCTAGCAGACATCTTCCCCCGTCAGCGTGCTGCGCACGCACGGGGGAAGAAAGCTGGGGCTAGCTAAGAAAGAAAGAGCAATGTCGATCGAAGCTCTGAAAAATTCCCTGCCCGAATACGCCAAGGACCTGAAGCTGAATCTGTCCAGCCTGGCGGCGGAAGCCTCGCTCACCGAGCAGCAGCGCGCCGGCACTTTCATCGCCTGCGCCCTGGCCGCGCGCGAACGCAGCACCACCAGCGCCGTCATGAGCGAATTCGCGCCCAAGCTTTCGCCCGAAGCGCTGGCCGCCGCCCGCGCCGCCGCCAGCATCATGGCGATGAACAATAT
>JAFECO010000630.1 GCA_018242085.1 Pseudomonadota bacterium | reverse complement strand
CGGGAAGCCCCTTGGCGATGTCGTGCAGGAGGATGGCGCAATAGAGCACCGCGCGCGACTGGATGCGCTTGATCACGTCGGTGGAGAGGGGGTTGTCGTGCCTATGCTCGCCCCGCTCGATCGAGGCGACATCGCCCACGGCACGGATCAGATGCTCATCCACCGTGTAATGGTGGTACATGTTGAACTGCATCAGGCCCACGGCATGACCGAAAGCCGGCACGAAGCGGCCCAGCACGCCCGCCTCATTCATCATGCGCAGCGCCCATTCCGGATTGTGGCGCGAGGTCAATGTCTCCAGGAAAATCCGGTTGGCTTGCGGATTGGCGCGCAGGCCGTCGGTGATCAGGTCCAAGGAGCGGGTCAGGGTGCGCAAGGCATGGGGATGGATGTCGACATTCTTTTCGTCGGCCATCTGGAAGATGCGCAGGATATTGACCGGATCGCGCGCGAATGCCTGCGGGCCCGCCGTCAGCCGCCCATTCTCGACATAGAAATCGTCGCTGGGCTCGCGCGGCTTCAGGAAGCCCGGCAGCATCCGGGTGAGCGCGGCTTTGGGCTTTTTATGCTGCTCTTCCAGGGCGGCGATGAAGATGCGGGTGAGATCGCCCACGTCTTTCGCCACCAGGAAGTAGCTGCGCATGAAGGCTTCCACCGCCCGGCGCGGTTTGTCGGGATTGGAATAGCCCAGCGCCGCCGCCAATCCTGTCTGCACATCGAAGGAGAGGCGTTCTTCCGCCCGGCCCAACAGGTAATGCAGATGAACGCGCACATTCCACAGAAAGGCTTCCGCTTTCTGGAACGTGCGGTATTCGTCGGCGGTGAAGACATTGTGCTTGATCAGGTCGGACGCATCGTCCACGTGATAGAGATATTTGCCGATCCAATAGAGCGTCTGCAGGTCGCGCAGCCCCCCCTTGCTCTCCTTGAGATTGGGTTCGACCAGATAGCGGCTTTCGCCTTGGCGGGCATGACGGGCTTCGCGCTCGGCCAGCTTGGCTTCCACGAAATCCTGGCCGTTGCCGGTGGCGATTTCCTTCCAGAAGCTCACGCGCAGCTGGTCGTATAGCGCCCGGTCGCCCCAGATGTAACGCGCCTCCAGAAGCGCGGTGCGGATGGTGATGTCCTGCTTGGCCAGGCGCACGCATTCGGCAAGGCTGCGGGTGGC
>JAFECO010000062.1 GCA_018242085.1 Pseudomonadota bacterium | reverse complement strand
GGCCCAGGCGCGGGCATCCTTTTCCCGGTTCAGGTCGCCGTTGCAGGCGAAGGAAAACTGGCAGCCGGGCCGGTTGGCGCCCTCATAGACCACGGCGCAAATCGAATGGCCGTAATTGCCCGAATTCATCCGGTGGAAGATCACTTCGGCGACCGCCTTCTGGCCTTTGTCGCCCTCGCCCCGGGCTTCGTAATAAAGCACTTCCGACAGGCAGCGATGCTCGGCCAGGAGCTGGTTCATCACCGCGTCGGTGACGGGCGTCTTGGCGATCGCAACGCTCTGCGTCTTCACTTCGACCGGCTTGGCCAGCGCGATCTTGGCAACGGCATTGTGATTGGTGAGCGATGCGCCGACGGCCGCGCTGGCCGTCGCAAGAATAATCGCGAGCGCAGCGATCAGCACGCGGTCCGACCGCGATAGCGCGTCACTGGTTTTTTTCGTCATCGGGAATTCGACTCTTTCGGCTTTTGGTTTCGCTTCGTCTATCTGGCTTGCTCTATTTCGCGTTCGCGTTTTCTTGCCCCTTCAGCGGCATTCAATCGCGTTTGCTATTTCGATTAGGCTGGTTCGATTTGGCGTCGTCCTCAAAAAGTTCCGAATGGTCCACGTGCAGGCAGAGCGGTTTGCCCCAAGCAAACCCGAATCGTCAAATGAAAATTTTCACAATTCTGACACAGCGTCATGAACCAAGAAAACCCAATGTTTTCTTGGTTCTTTTTCACCTCAGCTCTTTCTCTTTCGCTCCGCAAGGGCAGCTTGCGCCGCCGCCAGGCGCGCGACAGGCACGCGAAATGGCGAGCAGGAGACATAATCCAATCCCGTGTCATGGCAGAAACGGATGGAGTCCGGATCGCCGCCATGCTCGCCGCAAATGCCGAGTTTGAGACTGTTGCGGGTCTGACGGCCGCGCGTCGCGGCGATGCGAATGAGTTCGCCAACGCCATCGACATCGATCGACACGAAGGGATCGCGCGCGATCACGCCTTTGTTGATGTACTCGTTGAGAAACATGCCGGCATCGTCGCGCGACAGGCCTAACGTGGTTTGCGTCAGGTCATTCGTGCCGAAGGAAAAAAATTCGGCAGTCTCCGCAATCTCCGACGCGCGCAAAGCGGCGCGCGGCAATTCGATCATGGTGCCGATCATATATTCCGGCACGCTGCCCTTGGCCTTCTTGATGTCCTCGGCAACCTCGGCGATGCGGGCGGCCAGACGGTCCAGTTCCGCCTTATAGCCCACCAGGGGAACCATGATTTCCAGCTGGACGGGCTTGCCCCCGGCGGCCACCACATTGGCGGCGGCTTCCAGGATCGCCCTGGCCTGCATTTCATAGATTTCCGGGTAGGTGATGCCCAACCGGCAGCCGCGATGGCCCAGCATGGGGTTGGATTCGTGCAGGGCCGCGGCCCGGGCCTTGAGCTTTTCCACCGAAACGCCGCTGGCCTTGGAGACTTCCGCGATTTCCGACTCCTTGTGGGGCAGGAATTCGTGCAAGGGCGGGTCCAAAAGGCGGATGGTGACCGGCAGGCCTTCCATCGTCTTGAAAATGCCCTCGAAATCGCCCCGCTGGATGGGCAGCAGCTTGTCCAGGGCCGCTTTCCGCTCGGCTTCGGTGTCCGCCAGGATCATCTGGCGGACCGCCACGATGCGATCGGACTCGAAAAACATGTGCTCGGTACGGCACAGGCCGATGCCCTGGGCGCCGAATTTGCGCGCCGTGGCGGCATCGACGGGGGTGTCGGCATTGGTGCGGACCTTCAAGGTGCGCACCGCATCCGCCCAGGCCATCAATGTGCTGAAATCGCCGGTCAGTTCCGGCTGGCGCATCTTGACCGCGCCCTTATAGACCTTGCCGGCGGCCCCATCGATGGTGATCACCTCGCCGCGCTTCACCGTGAAGCCGCCGCTGGTCATCTCGCCTTTGGCGATATCGATCTTGAGCGAGCCCGCGCCGGAGACGCAAGGACGGCCCATGCCGCGCGCCACCACCGCCGCATGGCTGGTCATGCCGCCGCGCGCCGTCAGGATGCCCTTGGCGGCGTGCATGCCGTGAATGTCTTCCGGGCTGGTTTCGGTGCGCACCAAAATCACGTCGTGATTGTCGGCGGCGAGCTTCTCCGCTTCGTCGGCGGTGAACACCACTTCGCCGGTGGCCGCACCGGGCGATGCGCCCAGGCCGGCGGCGATTTCAACCTTGGGCGCGTCGGGGTCCAACGTGGGATGCAGCAGCTGGTCCAGCGCCGCCGGATCGACACGGCTCACGGCCGTGTCCTGATCGATCAGCTTTTCGCGGACCATGTCCACGGCGGCCTTCAACGCCGCTTCGGCGGTGCGCTTGCCCGAACGGGTCTGGAGCATGAAGAGCTTGCCTTCCTGCACCGTGAATTCCACGTCCTGCATGTCGCGGTAATGCTGCTCCAGCCGTTCGCCGATGGCCTTCAATTCGTCATAAGCCTTGGGCATGGCTTCTTCCATCGACGGCTTCTTGCCGCCCTGGCGCTCGCGCACGATCTTGGAAATGGGCTGGGGGGTGCGGATGCCCGCCACCACGTCTTCGCCCTGGGCGTTGATGAGGAATTCGCCGTAAAGCAGCTTCTCGCCCGTGGCGGGGTCGCGGGTGAAGGCGACGCCGGTGGCCGAAGTCTCGCCCCGGTTGCCGAACACCATGGCCTGCACCGTCACCGCCGTGCCCCAGTCGGCGGGGATGTTGTGCAGTTTGCGATAGGTGTTGGCGCGCGGGCTTTCCCACGAGCCGAACACGGCGCCGATGGCGCCCCAAAGCTGTTCCTGCACGTCTTCGGGGAACGGCTTCTTCAATTCCTTTTCGACGCTCTTCTTGAAGCGGTCGGCAATGCGCTTGAGGTCTTCCGCATCCAGGTCGGTGTCGAGTTCGACGCCCTTGGCGTCTTTCTCCTCGTCCAGGATTTCCTCGAAGGTGGAATGTTCCACGCCCAAGACCACGTCCGAATACATCTGGATGAAGCGGCGATAGCTGTCATAGGCGAAACGCGCGTCGCCCGTGAGCTTGGCAAGGCCTTCGGTGGTGGCGGCGTTGAGGCCGAGATTGAGCACCGTGTCCATCATGCCGGGCATGGAGACGCGGGCGCCCGAACGCACCGACACCAGCAGCGGCTTGGCGGGATCGCCGAAATTGCCATGCGCCAGCTCGCCCACCTTTTTAATGGCGGCATCGACCTGATCCTTCAAGTCGGTGGGATAAGTTTCCCTATTAGCGTAATAGTGGGTGCAGACCTCGGTGGTGATGGAAAAGCCCGGAGGCACCGGCAGGCCGAGATTGCTCATCTCCGCCAGATTGGCGCCCTTGCCGCCCAAGAGGTTCTTCATCCCCGCCTGGCCTTCGGCTTTTCCGTCTCCGAACGCATAAACCCACTTGGTCATACTGAAACACCTTCTATTTTGGAGAAGTCCCCGATTTGGTGCACGACCGCCCGAAGTGCGGCCAGAAGATGCAGCCGGTTTTCCCGGATTGAGGCATCCTCCGCATTGACTTTAACGCCTTCAAAAAAAGCATCTACCGGAACGCGCAACGCCGCCATATGGCGCATCGCGGCCGCAAAATCCTCCTTCTTCAACGCCGTAGCGACTTGATCCTTTGCCGTGCCAAGTGCCGAAAACAAAGCGCCTTCCCCAGGGTCAGTTAATTTGTCCTGGGCAATTTCACCTGCAAAACCCCGGCCATCCTTCTTTTCTTCGGCTTTGAGGATATTGGCGGCGCGCTTGTATCCCGCCAGAAGGTTAACGCCGTCATCGGTCTTCAGGAATGTTTGCAGTGCCTCGACCCGCGCCACCAGGCGCACCAGATCGCCCTCGTTGCCCAACGCGAACACCGCGTCGATCAGGTCGTGACGAATGCCCTTTTCCTTCAACGCGACTTTCAGGCGGTCGGCGAAGAAAGCTGCCAGATCGTCCGGAACCGTCAAAGGCAGGCGCAATCCATTTTCCAGCAAGATACGGATGACACCCAGCGCCGCCCGGCGAAGCGCGAAAGGATCGCCCGAACCGGTCGGCTTTTCGCCGGCCGCGAAAAAGCCTTTCAGGGAATCGAGCTTGTCCGCCAGCGCGACCGCGATCGAAATCTTGCCGGCCGGCACCGCATCCGAAGGACCGACCGGCTTATAGTGATCGCGCACGGCATCGGCGACTTCAGCATCCTCATTGTCATGGATGGCGTAATAACGGCCCATCACGCCTTGCAGTTCCGGGAACTCCCCGACCACGCCAGATGTCAGGTCCGCCTTCGCCAACCGCGCGGCGCGTTCGGATTTTCTCGGATCAGCCCCGATTTTCGCGCCGATTTCCGCGGCCAGTCTTGCGATGCGTTCCACCCGCTCGAACTGGGTGCCCAGCTTGGCGTGATAGACGATGCCTTTCAGGTCGTCGATCCGGCTGTCCAGCCGGCGCTTGCGGTCTTCGTCCCAGAAGAATTTGGCGTCGAACAGGCGGGCCCGCAGCACGCGCTCGTTGCCCGCCACGATTTCCCTGCCGCCGTCTTCCGCCACCATGTTGGCGACGAAAGCGAAGCGATTGGCCATCTTGCCGGTCTTCGGATCCCGCAACGAAAAATATTTCTGATGCGTTCGCATGGCCGTTTGAAGAATTTCCGGCGGCACATCCATGAACCGGTCCTCGATGGCGCCGATCAGCACCACCGGCCATTCCGCAAGGCCGGACACTTCCGCCAGAAGCCCCTCGTCCGGGATCATTTCCAGGCCGTGGATGAAGGCCGCCTGCTTGATGCCTTCGAAAATGATGGCGGCGCGCTCTTCCGCATCCAGCACCACAAAATTTTTCTTCAGCGCGGCGGCGTAATCGTCGAACCGGCGCACTTCGAGCTTGCCCGATGACAGGAAGCGATGCCCTTGCGTATGGCGGCCGCTGCTGACCCCGGCAAAGCTGAACGGCACCACCTCGCCGTCGAACGTGCAAAGGATGGAATGCAGCGGGCGCACCCAGCGGGTCGAAACACCGGGTTTCCAGCGCATGCTTTTGGGCCAGGGCAGCTTCGCCATCATCTCCGGCAGGATTTCGCCGAGAACCGTGGCGGTTTCGCGGCCTTCCCGCGCGATCACGGCGATATAAACTTCGCCCTTGGCCTGCTTCTCGATCTTGAGTTGATCTTTCGTCAGGCCGGTCTTCTTCAGGAACCCGTCGATGGCGGCCTGGGGCGCGTCGACTTTGGGACCCTTCATTTCCTCGCGGACGTCCGCCTGCTTGGCGGGAAGCCCGCTGACGGCGAGCATGAGGCGGCGCGGACCCGCAAAGGCCTTGATGCCTTCGAACAACAGGCCGCGATCCGAAAGCGCGCCCACCACCAGGCGTTCCAGGTCGCGCGCCGCGCCCGCCTGCATGCGGGCGGGGACTTCCTCGCTGAAAAGTTCAAGCAGAAGATCGGGCATCAGCCGTACCTCGGCTTGTAGCTGCCCATCGGCGTTTCCAGCCAGGCTTCGCAGCAGGCCTTCGCCAATGCCCGCACTCTTGCGATGTAAGCGGCGCGTTCGGTGACGCTGATCACGCCCCGCGCATCTAGAAGATTGAAGGCATGGCTGGCCTTGATGCACTGGTCATAGGCCGGCAGCGCCAGTTTCTTGCCTGTCACCAATTCCTGGCACTGTTTTTCCGCATCGATGAAATGCTGAAACAGGACCGCCGTGTCGGCACGCTCAAAATTATACGCCGAGAATTCCTGCTCGTTCTGGAAGAAGACTTCGCCGTAGCGGAACTGATCGTTGTAGGCGAGGTCATAAACGAACTCGACATTCTGGACATACATCGCCAGGCGCTCGAGGCCGTAGGTGATCTCCGCCGACACCGGATCGCAATCGATCCCGCCCACCTGCTGGAAATAAGTGAACTGGGTAATCTCCATCCCGTCGCACCAGACTTCCCAGCCCAGGCCCCAGGCACCCAGAGTGGGGCTTTCCCAGTCATCCTCGACAAAGCGGATATCGTGCAGCGCGGGATCGAGCCCGATCGCCTTGATCGACTCCAGATAGAGCGCCTGCACATTTTCCGGCGCGGGCTTCAGGATCACCTGGAATTGATAATAGTGCTGCAGCCGGTTGGGGTTTTCGCCATAGCGGCCATCCTTGGGACGGCGCGACGGCTGGACGTAAGCCGCCTTCCAGGGATTGGGCCCCAAGGCCCGCAACGTGGTGGCGGGATGGAAAGTGCCCGCGCCCATTTCATTGTCATAGGGCTGAAGGATTAGGCAGCCCTTGGACGCCCAGAAATCTTGCAAGGTCAGGATCAGGTCCTGGAAGGTTTTGGCCTTGGCGGTCACGAGTCGGCAATCTCCGGAATGGCCGGAACCTACAGACGGGGTACCCCCAGGGCAAGCGCGGCCTGGCCCCGCAATATCGCATCCGCGTCCGGGGTATAAGTCCCTGAATCGTCGTGCAAAATAAGTCCGGGCAAAAGCCGGAACGGGGCGCCAGAACCCTTGCGCAGCTGGATCAGGACGCGCTTGGCGGATTCACGCGGCTTCGGCCACAAGGGAAGCACGCTGACGCCGGCAAGCGGCAGGGCCGACAGAGCTTCGTTCAGCCGGTCCGCGCGCAGAATGGCGGTGAAAGTTCCCCCCGACACGGTGCGCTTCAACCCGGCCTGAAGCCAGTCCCCAAGGGTGCCATCGTCCATCAGGGCGCGGGCCCGGCCAGGTTCCGGCGACGCCTGCCCTTCTCCATGAAAGGGCGGGTTGATCAGCACGCAGTCATATTCGCGTTTGAACTCCAGCGGCAGGGCGAAGGCATTGGCCGCCGCGAAGCGAACGCGATCCTGCATGAAGTTGGCGGCGGCATTGTCGTTCGCCAATTGCACCAGGTCCCGGTCGATCTCGATGCCGGTGATGGTGATCGACGTCAGCCGCGCCGCAAGACAAAGGCTGGCGGTGCCGGCGCCCGCGCCCAGTTCCAGCGCGGTCGCGCCATCGGGCACTGCCGCCGCCAGCATCACGGCATCCAGCCCGGCGCGAAATCCGCTCTCCGGTTGGCGCACAATCACGCGGCCGTTCAGGAATCTATCTGAAGCGCTCACGGCATTGCTTCGGGCACGGCGGCGCGCAACAATTTCTCGGCCCGGTTGAAATCCTCGTCCGCCACCATCAGGCGCCGCGGCACCATGATCGTGCTGCCGTCCATGATGCTGGCATGGGTATCGAACACCAGGGCATCGATCCCGGATTCCTCCAGGACATGGGTGGCATAGCTCAGAATCACGGGATTGTTGGATTTCAGCACGACGCGCATGGCTGCTGTATAGACCAGAATATGCGCCTGCCGCGACAGTCTGTCCGCCCCCTGCTTCCGGGGCGCGGGTAATTTCTGTACGATGGGCCGGAGTTGGGGGAAGTGGGTTCGCGAATGCTGAAAGAGGACAAAGCGGCGTCCGGTCAGGCCGGCATATCTCCGGTCGAGCGGCTGAACGCGCTTGTGGCCCCGGACATGAAGGCCGCGGACAAGCTCATACACAAGGGCATGGCGTCCAGCGTCGATCTCATTCCGGATCTGGCGCGCCATCTGATCGATTCCGGCGGCAAGCGGTTGCGCCCGCTTCTGACATTGGCGGCCGCCAAGGCCGGCGGCTATCAGGGCGACGGGCATGTCCGCCTGGCGGCGGCCGTGGAGTTCATTCATACCGCCACTTTGCTGCATGACGATGTGGTCGACGAAAGCGCGCTCAGGCGGGGAAAAGTTTCAGCCAATCTGGTCTGGGGCAACAAGCCCAGCGTGCTGGTGGGCGATTATCTCTTCTCCCGCGCCTTCCAGCTGATGGTGGAAACCGGAAATCTCGCGGTGCTGGGCATTCTTTCCGGCGCCAGCGCCGTGATCGCGGAAGGCGAAGTCATGCAATTGGGTTCGGCCCGCAGCCTGGCGGTCACCGAAGAGCATTACATGAAGGTGGTGTCGGCCAAGACGGCTGCACTGTTCGCGGCCGCAGCCGAAGGCGGCGCCGTGCTGGCGGCGCGGGACAGTGATTT
>JAFECO010000629.1 GCA_018242085.1 Pseudomonadota bacterium | reverse complement strand
AAAGGTTGTGGTGAGACCGGTAAAGATTGTCTTAACCACGAACGGCGTTCAGCCCACGGCTGCAGTGATTTTTTCTCATCGCCCACCGCCCTGATTCGAAAGCGCCGGTCTATGGTTCGGCCCGAAAGCCAATGAGGTTTGCGGCATGAAGATCGGATTTATCGGCCTGGGACAGATGGGCACGGCTTTTGCGGGATTGCTGCTCAGGGCAGGCCACTCCGTGACGGTCTGGAACCGCTCGCCGGAAGCGGTGAAAACATTGTCGGCCCAAGGCGCCATTGCCGCCAAGACACCTGCCGATGCGATGCAAGGCGAAATCCTCTTCTCCATGCTGGCCAGCGATCAGGCGATACAGGACATAGGTCTGGATGCGAGTCTTTTGGAAAAAGCCGCCAAGGGCCTGATCCATGTGAATCTGGCCACCATTTCGCCTGCCTTCGCCTGCGCGCTGGCGGCGGCGCATGAAAGCCGCGGCCTGAGCTATGTCGCGGCGCCCGTCTTCGCCCGCCCGGAAGCGGCCGCAAAGGGGATGGCGGTGGTGATCGTGGCGGGCGCCGGCGCAGCCGTGGCGAAAGTCGAGCCGCTGCTGGCTGAGATCGGCCGGCGCACGGTGCGGGTGGGTGATGCGCCGGAAATGGCCAACCTGTTCAAGATCGCCGGCAACTTCATGATCATGAGCGCGATCGAAACTTTGGGCGAAGCCTTCGCGCTGCTGAAGAAAGGCGGTGTCGATGCCGGGCTGTTCCTCGACACCATGACCGAGGGCCTGTTCGCCGCGCCGGTCTACAAAAATTACGGCAAGCAGATTCTGGACGAAGCTTACGAGCCCGCCGGTTTCTATCTCCGGCTGGGTTTGAAGGACGCCAATCTGGTCAAAGCCGCGTCAGACGAACTGGCGGCGCCGATGCCCCTGCTCGATCTGGTGCGCGGGCATTACGAAGAGGCGATGAAAAAAGGCTGGAGCGAAAAAGACTGGGCCGCGCTCGGCGCCCTCGCCGCGGAAAAAACCGGAATTTGAGCGGGGCGCTCTTTGTTTTGCGCTCGAAGCAAGCATGATCCCGCCCTCCCCGCCCATGCGAAGCATGCTGGCGGGGAGGTGCCCGTAGCAGCGCTTATTGCGAGCCGGCATTGGCCGGCGCGCAAAAGTAAGCTGGGCAGGGCGGAGGGGCA
>JAFECO010000628.1 GCA_018242085.1 Pseudomonadota bacterium | reverse complement strand
GGGGCCGTACCAATCGACCACGCCCTGCACGCAGTCCGATGCCAGGGTCGTCTTGGATTTGGCATCCGCCGCCGGTTCGAGGGCATTGACGCCGCAGCTTGTGCCGACCATGGCCGCGAGCTGACCGCCCGCTTCTGCGCCCCAGGCCATCGTGCGGGTGGCGTCGATATTATAGTCGGCGGCACGGCCGCGCAGCCAGCGTATGGCGGATTTCACGTCCTGCACCGCAGCGGGAAAATGCGCTTCGCCCGACAGGCGGTAATTCAGGCTTGCCACCACATAACCCTTGGCGGCCAACGCGGCGAGGGTGGAGGGAAAATCGGCGAAGCCTGCGAGATGCCGCGCATCGCCCGTTGCCCATCCGCCGCCATGAACGAACACAATGAGCGGGCGCGGCGGTGTTTTCGCCTTGGACGGCGTCTCATAAAGGTCCAGCGTCAATGGCCGGAAGCCATCCATGGCGGCGTAAATCAGATCGCGATGCATCGCCACGCCGCCGGGAAAGGCGATGGCCTGGTTTATGTCCGGCCGCTTGTCCGCCGCATGCACCGGCAACAGCGCGGCAATCGCAACCAGCGCGCCGAGAAGACCCCTTCGCAACATCATCCCAATGTCCGTTTTCGCACCCGGACCGTCTCATGTGCCTTGTCCGGTTGCAACGCCAGATAACGCCCGGACTCGGCAACGTCCCAGTCGCTGGCGCGTTAAAGAATGGCGGAATACCCATCCATTCCGGCGGTCAATCGACAATGCGATTTTTGCAAATCCGACCGGCGCATTTTGGTGGCCCGCTTATCGTTTTGCTTTTGCTGGCGCTATTCGCCGCCCACGGCCTGGCCGCAGAAGGACAGCCGGCCCGCATCCTTCAGACAGTCAGCGGCACGGATCGGCAGATGGGTTCGCCTGCCATGCCGATGGCTGGCGGGGTCACGGAAAAAAATCCAGCCGCGGGCAATGGATCGTCCGGTACGGGTCGTGCCGAAGGCTTGTTGATCGCTGAAATCGTGCTGCTGCTGGTGGCAGGGCGAATATTGGGCGAAGCAATGCAGCGCCTGGGTCAACCGCAACTGATGGGCAACTTGCTGGCGGGCCTGGTGCTTGGGCCTTCATTGTTCGGTGCGGTCTGGCCGCAGGCGCAGGCATTCATCTTTCCATCCGATCCGGCGCAGAAGGC
>JAFECO010000627.1 GCA_018242085.1 Pseudomonadota bacterium | reverse complement strand
TGAGCGACAGGCAATTCGAAACCATCATGGACCGGGAACTGGGCCTGCGCCGGGACCTGTCGACCGGGCAATTGTCGATGATCGCCATCGGCGCGGCCATCGGCACCGGACTTTTCCTGGGCAGCGGTTTCGCCATCGGCTTTGCCGGGCCCGCGGTTCTTCTCAGCTACGCGTTTGGCGCGCTGATCGCGCTTTTGCTGATGGGCTGCCTGGCCGAGATGACGGCTGCCCACCCCACAGCGGGATCGTTCGGGTCCTTCGCTGAACATTATATCGGCCCGTTGGCCGGATTCCTGGTCCGCTATGTCTATTGGGCGTCTTTGGTGCTGGCGATCGGAACCGAGATCACGGCGGTGGCGATCTATATGGGCTATTGGTTCGCCGGCGTGCCGGGCTGGTATTGGATCTCGGCTTTCTCCGCCGCTTTGGTGGGCGTCAATTTCATCAATGTGAAAGTGTTCGGGCGGATCGAGTACAGCTTCTCCTTCATCAAGCTCAGCGCCATCATCATCTTCATCATCCTGGGCGCGCGTCTGGTCGCCACGGCGCCGGAAACATCGGGGATCGGCTTTTCGAACTATTTCGCGCGGGGCGGCTTCTTCCCCAAAGGCTTGTTCGGCGCCTGGGCGGCGGTCATTCCCGCCTGCTTCAGCTATCTGGGCGTGGAGATGATCGCGGTGGCGTCGGGCGAGGCAAGGAATCCGCAGGCCGCCGTGGTCCGCGCGTTCCGGCTCACTTTGGTCCGGCTGCTGGTCTTTTATCTTCTCACCCTGGGGCTGATGATGGCGATCATTCCCTGGTACCAGGCCAGCGTGAAAGAGAGCCCGTTCGTGCTGGTGATGGAAGCGACGCGGGTGCCCGGCGCGGCTTCGCTGCTCAATTTCGTGGTGCTGGTGGCGGCGCTGTCGGCCATGAACAGCCAGCTTTATACCGCCACGCGGATGATGTTCAGCCTGGCGCGCGGCGGTCAGGCGCCCCGGATGTTCGGCGTGATCAATGCGCGCGGGGTTCCGGGGGCGGCATTGGGCCTGTCGTCGGCGGGGATCGGCATCGCCGTCATCCTCAATATATTCTTCAACGATATCGCCTTCGCTTTCATGAATGCGGTTTCCACATTCGGCGGCCTGTTCGCCTGGCTGATGATTTTCGTCACCCACCTGTTCTTCCGCGCCAAGAG
>JAFECO010000626.1 GCA_018242085.1 Pseudomonadota bacterium | reverse complement strand
AACATTCCGACACCAGCTCCATGCGGGCGGCCTTGGCTTCCTCGACCTGATGGCCAAGCATGATCAAGCATCGCGGCAGATAATCGAACAGCGTGTCGAGGCCGTCATAGAAAAGCGGCAGCCAATGCTCCATGCCCTGCGCCTTGCGGCCGGCGCTGACGCTTTCGTAGAGCGGATCGTCGCCCGACGGCCCAAAGGTCGCGACATAACCGGCACGAAACCGGCTGATGGCGTCGGCGCCGAGCGGCGCTTCGCTGGCGGGCAAGAGTTCGATCCCCGCTACGCTGTCGCGGGACAATTGGGTGATCGGATCGAATGTGCGGATCGCGTCCAACGTCTCGCCAAAAAAATCTAGCCGCAGCGGATCTTCCGTCCCAGGCGGCCACAGATCGACAATGCCGCCCCGCAAGGCGAAGTCGCCCGGATCGCGCACGGTGCCCGCCCTGGCATAGCCATTGCCCGCCAGAAATGTGACCAACGCGTCGCGGGCGATCTCTTCGCCCACCTTGGCGGTGAAACTGGCTTTCTCAATCGCCGCCCGCGGCGGCACCCGCTGCAGGACCGCCGCGATGCTGGTGACGATCAGGGCGGGCCCTTCAATGCCCTTGGTCAGCGCCGCCAAAGTCGCCAGCCGCGCGCTCTCGACATCGGATTTGGGCGAGACCCGGTCATAGGGAAGACAATCCCAGGCCGGAAACGGCAGCTGGCGAAGGTCAGGCGCGAAAAAAGTCACGGCGGCGGCAAAGGCCTCCACCTGGGCCTCGTCGCTGGCGATGAACAACACCAGGCCGCCCCGGCGGCGGGCCGCTCCCGCGGCCAGCCAGGCGTCATAGCCGGCCGGCGCGCCCGAGACCGTGAGCCGCCCATCGGCCTTGGCGAGATACTCTATCCGTTCCACACATGCCCCTTGCGGCCGCAGACAGCCTTCAATCCCGCAAAAACAGGATTGTCATATTCGGGGGGCACCGGCTCGGCCCCGCGCAGCCAGGCATAGACCTCCTGGTCCGGCGCGGTCAGCAGGGCCTCGAATTGATCGAGGCCCGCCGCATCAAGGTCCCAAAGCGCGGCCTCGGCATAGGCGCCGAAGATCAAGTCGACCTCTTTGAAGCCGCGCCGTTGTGCCCGAAACAATAGCCGTTTGCGGCGGTTCTCCGAAGAGCCACCTTTTTCCCTGTCAT
>JAFECO010000625.1 GCA_018242085.1 Pseudomonadota bacterium | reverse complement strand
AATCCAGGCGCTTGTTGCAGGCACCTGGATCGTTCGTACGCTGCCGCTACTCACTCCCTCGCACTCGCCATCGCTCGTGCTCGCCGGAGATGACATGAGGGGCTTGGTGAAGCACCAAACCGGCCCTTGCCCCCACCCCTAACGCCCTACATTCAACCGCAAGAGGCCACGACCTCTTCCCATCATGGGCGAATCTCCGGGACGGCCCGGTTCATGGGAGGCCGTTCGTGGCTTGGATCTATCTTCTCATCGCCGGATTGCTGGAAATCGTCTGGGCTTTCTTCATGAAGCAGTCGGACGGCTTCACCAAAACCTTTCCCACCGTGATGACCCTGGTGACCGCCGCCGCCAGCTTCGGCCTTCTGTCCGTCTCCATGAAGACCTTGCCCTTGGGCACCGCCTATGTGGTGTGGACGGGGGTGGGCGCGGTGGGCGCGTTCCTTCTGGGCATCGCCTTTCTGGGCGAGGCGGCCAGCGTGATGCGCATCGCGGCCGGGTCCTTGATCATCGCCGGGCTGGTGCTGATGAAGCTGTCCACACCCGTCTAAGACGGGGCGAATGCCGCAGCGCGGCATGAAAATTCCAAATTATTTTCCGGTCCGTGTCGGAGTTTCCCGGCGTCCCGCGTCCTAGGGCAAATCACCGCAAAGGATGGCCCGCATGCAACACGACATCGTCTCCCGCCAGGAATGGCTTGAAGCGCGCATGGCGCTTCTGGCGAAGGAAAAGGCCGCCATGCGGGCCTATGACCGGCTTGCCGTCGAGCAGCGCGCCCTCCCCTGGGTGAAAATCGAGGAGAATTATGTTTTCCAAGGCCCGTCCGGGCCCGTCTCCTTGTCGGACCTGTTCGGCGGCAGGAGCCAGCTTTTCACCAAGACCTTCATGCTGGCGCCCGGCCAGACCCGCCAATGCGTGGGCTGCTCATTGGAGGTGGACCATGTGGCGGGCCTTCTGGAACATCTGAACAACAATGACGTCGCCTATGCCGTGATCGCGCCCGCCCCGATCGCTGAAATAGAGGCGATGCGCCAGCGCATGGGTTGGCGCTTCCCCTGGGTGTCGTCTTCCGGGACCAATTTCGTCCGCGATATCGAACTGGGCTTCGGCCTGCCGGGCGAGCCCGCCGGGAACAATATTTTCTACAAGGACGGAAACGGCCAGATCTTCCACACCTATGCGGC
>JAFECO010000624.1 GCA_018242085.1 Pseudomonadota bacterium | reverse complement strand
GCTGTCGCCGGAATGAACCCCGGCCTCCTCGATATGCTCCATGATGCCGGCGATGAAGACCTCGCTATTCACATCGCAGATCGCATCGACATCGACTTCGGTGGCACGGTTGAGGAAGCCGTCGATCAGGACGGGATTGTCGCCCGAAATGCGGAACAACTCGCCCGATGCGACCTGTTCCTTCAGCTGCGCTTCGTCCGACACCACCACCATGCCGCGCCCGCCCAGGACATAGGAGGGACGCAGGATCACGGGATAACCGATCTCGCCCGCCGCTTTGACCGCTTCGTCCGCGGTCATCACCGTGGCGTTGCTGGGCTGCTTCAGGCCCAGATCCTGGAGCAGTTTCTGGAAGCGCTTGCGGTCTTCCGCCAGGTCGATGGCATCGGCGCTGGTGCCCAGGATCGGCACGCCCGCATCGCGCAAGGTGTTGGCGAGCTTGAGAGGAGTCTGGCCGCCGAACTGCACGATCACGCCGGCGAGGGTGCCCTGTTCCTGTTCCTTGGCCACGATCTCCAGCACGTCTTCGGCGGTGAGCGGCTCGAAATAGAGCCGGTCGGACGTGTCGTAGTCGGTGGAGACGGTTTCCGGATTGCAGTTGACCATGATGGTCTCGTAACCGCGATCCGACAGGGCAAAGGCCGCATGGCAACAGCAATAATCGAATTCGATGCCTTGGCCGATGCGGTTGGGTCCGCCGCCCAGAATGATGATCTTCTTCTTGTCGGTGGGCGCCGCTTCACAGGCCGCCTGGCCCGCGATCGGCATTTCATAGGTGGAATACATGTAAGGCGTCAGCGCCTGGAATTCGGCGGCGCAGGTATCGATGCGCTTGTAGCAGGGCCGGATATTCAGGGCGTGGCGCGCCGCGCGCACGCCGGCTTCCTTCTGCCCGGTCAGTTTCGCCAGCCGCGCGTCGGAGAAGCCCATGGTCTTGAGGCGGCGGAAGCCTTTCTCGTCTTTCGGCAAGCCGTCTTTTTTGATCTTGGCCTCGGTGTCGATGATCGCCTGGATCTCGCCCAGGAACCAGGGATCGTAACCGGTGATCTTCTGAATCTCGTCCAGCGGGAAACTGTGCCGCATCGCCTGGGCGGCGTTCAGCAACCGGTCCGGCGTGGGCCGGGCCAAGGTGGCGCGGATCGCGGTGTTGTCGTCCGAGAGGGCGGTCTCATCGAAGCCGGT
>JAFECO010000623.1 GCA_018242085.1 Pseudomonadota bacterium | reverse complement strand
CAATGGTTTCGCCCTTGCGGGTCTTCACCGTCACCGGCGCGATCTCGTCCTTGAAGCGGCCCGCCTTCTTGGCGGCTTCCGCCTTGTTCTGCGAGGCGGTGGCGAATTTGTCCTGCTGCTCGCGGGTGATCTGCCATTCGCGCGCGACATTCTCGGCGGTGGTGCCCATGTGATAGCCGTTGAAGGCATCCCACAGCCCGTCCCGGATCATGGTGTCGATGAAATTGAGATCGCCCATCTTCTGGCCGGCGCGCAGATACGCCGCGTGCGTGGACAGGCTCATGGATTCCTGGCCGCCCGCGACCACGATGCGGCTGTCGCCATTTTTGATCGCCTGGGCCGCCAGTGCCACCGCGCGCAGTCCCGAACCGCAGACCATGTTGATGCCCCAGGCGGGGGCGCCGATGGGCAGGCCCGCCGCGATGGCGGCCTGGCGTGCCGGATTCTGGCCCTGCGCCGCCGTCAACACCTGGCCCAGGATGGTTTCGCTGACTTCGCCGGCTTCAACCTTGGCGCGTGCCAGGGCCGCTTCGATGGCGACTTTTCCCAGCTGATGGGCGGGTACCGTCGCGAATGCCCCGTTAAAAGCGCCCACAGCGGTGCGCGCGCCTGCCACAATAACGACCTCTTCCACGAAATCCTCCGGCTGACGATCTGTCTTCCCGCAAAATGCCGCGAATGCGAGGCGTGGTAAACCGCAATGAATTTCCCAAGGCGGAACAAGGAATTACCGAATTTCCGGGACCTCGCCGGATATTGCGTTTGCTAAAATGGTGCTGGACGGACCCTTCGGCATGATGTTGTCTTTGCACAAAGCCGCGTAGGGACGGCGCAAGAAAAGGCGGGGATTCGTGTCGGAAGAAAAATCCAAGGACGGGCCGGTCGTCATCAAGAAATATGCGAACCGCCGGCTCTACAATACCCAGACCTCCAGCTATGTGACCCTGGATCACCTGGCGGGGATGGTGAAGGACGGCGTCGAATTCGAGGTCCAGGACGCGCGCACGGGCGAGGACATCACCCGCTCGGTGCTCACCCAGATCATTTTCGAAGAAGAGGCCAAGGGCCAGAATCTGCTGCCAATCAAATTCCTGCGCCAGCTGATCCGTTTCTATGGCGACAGCCTGCAGGCATTCGTGCCCGGCTATCTGGACATGAGCATGGACAGTTTCACCAAGAACCAGGG
>JAFECO010000622.1 GCA_018242085.1 Pseudomonadota bacterium | reverse complement strand
AGCCGTTCCTGGGGCTTTAAACGATACGCTTGTCGAGCACTTCCAGCTTGGCAAGCTCGACATGTGCTCTGAGTTCGATCTGGTCGAGCACGTCCTGCAATTTGGGATCGGCGAACACGTCATGGCGCCGCGTCACCGCCACCGCCAGCCGGTTCAAGGTGGCGCGAGGAATCCCGCCCGCCAGAAGCCCGTCGCGCACCGAATCCAGAATGTCGAGCAGCTGCTCGCCATGGGCCAGGCCCTTGGACCTTCCGTCCGCGGCATCGCCCATGTCCTGCAAGGCCAGGATGGAATCCAGCGCGGCGATCGGGCCCGGTCCCGAAACGATCTGGGCGTGATTTTCCGCCGTATCGGAAACCGTGAAGCCGCCGCCCGAACTTGCGCTTGCGGGTTTGCGCCGGATGGCGCCGGTTTCGACGCGGGCAGGGCCTTTGATTTCCATGGGCATAACATCCCACTGCGACGGGGTACCATCGCCGATCATGGTTAAGAAAAGCTTGATCGTTGAAGCACCAGGGTAGCGCGCCTTGGCCGAGGCTTTCTTCCCACGCATGGCGAAGCCATTGGCGGGGAGTTCGGTAGCGTCAGCGTGCCGAACGTCTTCTGAGGGTTTATCCCGAAGAAGACAGATGGGGGAAAACTAAGCCCGGTGGTAAGGGTGGCCCGCCAGGATCGTCATCGCCCGATAGACCTGTTCCAAAAGCAGCGCCCTGGCCAGCAAATGCGGCCAGGTCTGCGGCCCGAAGGCCAGGCTGCGGCTGGCTTTTTTGCCAGGCAAAGGCGCCAATCCGTCAGGGCCGCCGATCACGAATGCCAGGTCCTTGGTGCCCACATCGCGCAGGCTTCCCAGGGTCTCGGCGAAATCCTCCGAGGTCATGCCCTTGCCCCGCGCATCCAACAGCATGATATGGGCGCCGTCCGGCACCCGCGCCGCCAGGCGCGAGGCTTCATCCGCCATGCGGGTGGCCGCGTCGCGGGCCTTGCTCACCGACAATTCTTCGACCGCGACGGTGGTGAAGCCCATGTTGCGGCCCATCTTCTGGGCGCGATCCAGGAACTCGTCGCACAACGCCCCTTCGGACGAGCCGCGTGAATGACCGATTGCAAGTATCGTCAGGCGCACGCCGGATCAGGCCCGGCCCGGCGACGGCACGTTCCACATGCCTTCGAGATCGTAATAGTCCCGCACTTC
>JAFECO010000621.1 GCA_018242085.1 Pseudomonadota bacterium | reverse complement strand
GTGTGTCAGGATCCTGGGAATGCCCAGCTTCCATTGCTCGATGCGGCTTTGATCGCTGAATTGCTGCGGGCCATTGCCCCACACGCGCGCGTGAATGCGTCCGATCAGGAAGGTTGAGGCGACGATCATTGATGCAATGATCGGATAGGCAACCAGGATGCCCGTCCAGAACGGATTGTTTTTGTCCGCGATCCGCCGGCGGAATGCCCAGATAAAAATGAAGGCCAAGAGAGATATCAGGCTTCCCACCAGTCCCAACCGCGACTGGCTGACCACGATGACGAATACGAATGTGGGGATGCACGCCAGCGCGGCCAAACGCAATTTCCAATTGAACTCCGATCGCACGAAATGCATGACGAAGGGGATCGTCAAAGCAAGAAACTCTGACAGTCCCAGGCTTGTCGTGAAAACACTCTGCACCCGATGCGTGCCGAGGGCGGCGCGCGAACCTCCCGCCAGGGCCCTCTGAACGGATGGATCGTCGATCTGCAGAAAGCTGGGGATATGATCGCGCCATGGCACATGGTCCAGGCGGTATTCCCAGATGCCCATGGCGCAGACCCAGATCGCCGCCGCCCACATGTAGAACATCCAGCGCGTAGGGCGGCCCGGCGTCAGAAATAGGTAGCACGAAACGAAAAAGATCGCGATCCACTCGGTCTGTGCCACGATCAGTTTGCTTAAGGAGAAGGGCAGATTGTTGGAAAATCCCACGGAAACGGTTGTGATGATTGCCAGCGCGGTTACCGCTTTCCAGATTATGGGAGAGCTTTTTAACGCAGTGCCCAGGGTCTTCTTGAATTCCTGCGAAACCGAGACGCTGTAGAGGAGCAAGATTACCAGCGGAAACACTGTCAGCCGCTTGACGGAGATCCAAGGTAGTCCCGGCAGTGCGATCGAAAGATAGTTCGGCCATACCATCATGCCGATGAAATAGGCGAAGAAAAAGAACGTCATCACTCTGACCGGCGCGGCCGCATCCGGCATGGCCCAGATGATCAGAAGCAAGAGGATCATCGGCGGGATGGCGAAGGGCACCACGATAAACGGTACCAGAACCGCGAAGGCGAAACCGTAAATCAGGCAGAACAGCAGAAGCAGAGGAACCAGAAACCAGGACCGGCCCGGCATGTACCAGCGCCGCTTGGGCTGGGCGAATGGCTTGAGAATTCCTGGCGGCCTGTCGATCTT
>JAFECO010000620.1 GCA_018242085.1 Pseudomonadota bacterium | reverse complement strand
GATACGGCGGGCTGGGTGATCATCGCCATCACCTTCGGCATCGCCGGGGCCGGCAAGGTGGATCCGCTGGATCTCGCCAAGACCGTGGGCGGCGTGGCGTTGTTCATGGCGTTCTGCTTCACGGCCGGGCGCTGGCTGGTCTTCTCCGCCATCCGCCGGGTCAACGACACCTTCCGTGGCGATTTCCCGGTGGTCACCGTGATTATCGTGATCATGGGGACGATGGCGTTGATCACCCAGCTTCTGGGCATCCGCACGGTGCTGGGCGCTTTCATGGCGGGGGTCTTGATCGGCCAGTCGCCGATCCTCACCGATCATATTCAGCAGCAGCTGCGGGGCATGATAACGGCGTTTTTTATGCCGATATTTTTCGGCCTGTCGGGGTTGGCGGCCGATCTCACCATCCTCAAAGATCCCCTGCTGGCCTTGATCACCGGGGCGCTGGTGGTGGTCGCGTCGATCGGGAAATTCTCCGGCGCTTTTGTCGGCAGCATGATCGGAGGGCTCAAATGGCGCGAAGGCGTGGCGCTGGGCTGCGCCATGAATGCGCGCGGTTCGACCGAAGTGATCGTGGCGTCGATCGGCCTTTCGATGGGCGCATTGACGCAAAATCTCTACACCATGATCGTCACCATGGCGGTCATCACCACCATGGCGATGCCGCCCACCTTGCGCGCCGCTCTCGCCGGCCTGCCGATGGATGATGCCGAGCGAAAGCGCGTCGAGCGCGAGCGGCTGGACGAAAGAGGCTTCATTCCCAATCTGGAGCGGCTGTTGCTTGCCGCCGACGCCAGCCCGGTGGGCCGGATGGCGGCGCGGATGGCGGGACTTCTGGCCGGCGGACACGGCATGCCGGTGACGATCCTGAAGCTGGATGCGGATCTGCGCGATGCGGATCGCAGGGTGGCGGGCGGCAGGGGAGGACGCCACCAGGAGCACGCATTTTCCACGCCGGCGCATGATGCCGACTCCGGCGAGAAGGACATGATCGGGGCTCAATCGACCAGCCAGAGCGCCGCCGAGCAGGCCGCCGATCCACTCGCCAGGGAACTCAAGACCGGCGCCAAGGCCAGCGCCGCGAAAACCAGAAAGGACGATGCCGAACCCGATCCGGAGAAAGTGCATCTCACCACCCGCCTGCCCCTCGACAGGCCCGCGGACGTGGTCCGTGACGAAGCCCGCAAGGGATATGAT
>JAFECO010000061.1 GCA_018242085.1 Pseudomonadota bacterium | reverse complement strand
CTGCTGTTCAATGCCTGGGACGCGGGAAGCACCAAGGCGGTGGAGAAAGCGGGCGCGCGTGCCATCGCCACCGGCAGCTGGTCGGTCGCGGCCGCCAATGGCTATGGCGATGGCGAGAACGTGCCGCTGGCGCTGGCGATGGAAAATCTCGCCCGCATCGTGGCGGCGACGGATCTGCCGGTGTCGGTCGATATCGAAAGCGGCTATGGCGATGCGCCGGAAGCGGTGGGCCAGACCGTGGGGAAAGCCGTCGCCGCGGGCGCCATCGGCTGCAATCTGGAAGACAGTTATCCCGCCGACGGCAGCTTGCGCGATGCCGACGCGCAAGTCGCGCGCATCCGCGCGGCCCGGCAGGCGGCGGGCGATCTACCTTTCTTCATCAATGCCCGCACCGATGTGTTTTTCCAAAAGCCGGCACCGCAGCATGACGATGCGATGCTGGACGAGGCGGTGCGCCGCGCCAATCTGTATGCGGCGGCGGGCGCCGACGGAATTTTCGTGCCCGGCCTGATCGATCCGAAATTGCTTGCCCGGCTGGTCAAGGCCACCTCGCTGCCGATCAACATCATGATCAGCGGCACCACGCCCAGCTTCGATGTGCTGGCGGATGCCGGCGCGGCGCGCCTCAGCCATGGGCCGGGGCCGTATGTGACTGCGATGAAAGCCCTGGAAGATGCCGCGCGCGCGGTCTTTGCCTGGACGCCGCGCAAATAAAAAAGGGCGGCCCGTGAAGCCGCCCCTCCTTAAGCAGTTGATAGGTGTCAGGCCGTCAGCACCTTGTTGCAGGCGGCCATGAAGCCTTCCATTTCCTTGCGCGATCCAACGGTGATGCGCGACACGGTCGGCCAGATCGCCCAGCGGCCGCCCGCGATTTCCACATTCTGGGCCTTGAACGCGGCCTGCATCTCCTTGGCGGTCTTGGTCTTCCAATCGACCATCAGCATATTGGCGTGGCTGGGGCCGATCACCCGAAGACCCCGCTTGGCGAGGAAGTCCTCGGTCATGGCCCGCACCTGCACCAATTCCTTGCGGCGCTGGCCGATCAGGCCGGTTTCGGTCAGGCTGGCGGCGGCGCAGGCCGCGGCCGGAACCGGAATCTGGTACGACATCTGGCCGCCGTCATGGGCCCGCAATTTGTTGATCAGGTCGGGACGCCCCATCGCAAAGCCCATCCGCATCCCCGCCATGCCGAACACTTTGGAGAAGGTGCGCATGATCAGGACATCCTTGCCGGCCCTGACCAGATGATTGGCGGTGTTGTTGGGAAAGTCCGGGGTCCAATGGATATAGGCCTCGTCCACCACCACGATGGCGCCCGCCGGCTTGTTGGCGACGAGCCATTCGATATCGGCCATCGGCGTCAGGGTGCCGGTGGGATTGTTGGGCGAGCAGACATAATAAAGGCCCGCATCCGGATTGGCCGCCAGCATCGCCTTGACGTCATGGCGGTAATCTTCGGTGAGCGGCACGCCCTTGATCGGCGCGCCCAGGAATTTGGCGGCGGTGACGGGCGTTTCATAGGACGGATCGGCCGTCACCAGGCCTTTGGCCGGCGAGCAGAACACCAGCACCGAACGGGCCAAAGCTTCGTTGGAGCCGGGCCAGGTGGAGATATGATCTTCCGGCATGTTCTCGACCGTGGAAATGGTCTTGACCAGCCGCGCATGGATATCGTCGGGCGTATAGCGGTTGCACTTGGCGCTGATCTCGGCCGAGGCTTTGAGGCCCGGCGCCATGGGGCCGGCCCAGCATTCATTCAGGCTGATGCGGATCGTATCGCCGCCCGCCGCCGCCCGCGCGATTTCCGGATTGAACGCCAAAGCGGCCGCGCCGCCGCCCACCAGCATCGCCGCCCGCATCATCTGCCGCCGCGAATAGCCGCGACTCAAAAGATCGTCCCTGCCCTCGTCCGTGATAAACAAACTACTCTCCCTCCAAATGAAGGCGGCGACGCTAACCGGAACTTCGCCGCGCGTCAGCCCCAAATCGCGGAGAAAACCAGACTTTGCGCGGCATATGAGATCCCGTCACCGGCCATCTGAATTGTGCCGATTTTGCGGCGCGGTTCCATTTTCCGCGTTATGCACTTGATTGATTGCTTTCCCGGAAAAGCTGTCCTTTGATGAAACGGAAAACCAAAATCGCTTGATCGCATGGCCCGAAGCCGTTTGGAGATGCTGGAGGAAGAGGAAGCGCAATCGCAGGCCGAGCGCGACCGGTTCCAGGAACTCGCGGACCAGTATCGCCAGCAAGGACATTTGCCGCCTGGGGGCGATCAATCCTGGCGCGAACGCGAGGCGATGCGCCGCGCCGCTTACGACAAGGGATATACCCCCCCGCAAAGCGATCAATCCTGGCGCGCGCGCGAAGCCATGCTGTTCACGCCCGTCGATGAGCCGGTGCGCGAGGAAGGCGCCGCCGATGCGGTGGCGGACGAATCGCATCGGCCGCAAGAGACCGTCCTTGAGCCGCGCCTCGAGCCGCTTCATGTCGCCAAGGGCGGACAGGGCGGCATCGTGCTCATCTTCATCCTGGTGGCGGCAATCGCGCTTGGCATCGCGGTGCTTGCCTATCCGCAAATGCTGACGGCCGATTATTGGCGTGCCCCCCAAACCAATGCGGGAACGCAAAGCCCGCCGCCGCGCGCGACTGAGCCTCCTGCGGTGCAACCCTTTGCGGCGCCACCCGCGCAGCCATCGCCGCCTGCATCGGCGCCGGCGTTGGATGCCGCGCCGTCTGCCGAAAAAGCGCCGCCTGCTCCAGACTTGAAACGCATGCCGGCCGCGCCCCCTTCTGCGCAAGCGCCGCAGCCTTCCGTGTCCGTGATCGATGCGGCGCCGAAACCGGCGCCGAGGCAGGCATCGCGACCCCGCGCATCCGAACATGAGGATCGCGGCGCGGGCGGATTTTACGCCAAAGTGCCGGGACCGGACGGCACCATGGAATACCAATATTTCTCCGCCGGTCCGGACTCCGCTTCGCCCGCGCGCAGGGAGCCTGCCGTTCCCGATGCGGGCGGCTTTTATGCCAAGGTGCCGGGGCCGGACGGAAGGCTGCAAGACCAGTATTTTTCCCGCCAGCCGCCGCCGCGCTGACACGAGTCCGCCGTGGCCGTCAGTTGAGCGCGGTCCAGACTTCGTTGTCGGAGATGACCTGGATCGGCGCGCCTTCGCCGAAAAAAGCGGGCCGCTGATAGTGCGATGCGCCCAGCACCCCATCACAGCTGCGCCCATCGGTCGCCAGCGGCAGCATGATGCGTTCGCCCGGCACCACGCGGCCCATATATTCGAACAACGGCCCGCGATTGAGATAGATCGCGGGCGTCAGCGCCACCTTCGACATGGCGGCATGGGAAATTTCGAAGCCATGGGGCGGATGAATATCCTGGAGCCTGGCGCCGCGAAAATTCTTGCCGAAACATTCGCTGATGCGGTCCCCGGCCAGGCGCCCGATGAATTGACGGTTGATGCGATCGAAGCGATAGGCCCAGACGATGGAAAGATGCTGGGCGATCTGCGACGGCTTCAACCGCTGCCAGGACGGCATTTCGGTTCCGCTGCGGGCCGCCTGCCAATGGGCGGCGACCGCTTTCAGCGAAGGGCTTGCTATGGCGCTGTGCAGAGCTTCGAAATTCACGACAGACCTGAGCGGCAAAAAGGCGGAGACGCTAGTGCCAAAGCCTTTAAGGCTTCGTGAAATCCTTGCCGCGCCGCGGGCCGACATTAATCAAAAGTTGTACTCATTCGCCCTGTACGTGCATGGCAAAACTCGCCAAAATCCGGCTGGAAGAAAGAGAATTTCGGCTATCCCGGCGGCAGGAAGGCCAGCGCCCGCACTTCGATGCTTTCCCTGGGCAGCCGGTCGGCGGGCGCGGTGGGATCGTCGAAGGCGGTGTGCGGCGTGAAGCGAGTTTTCGCGGCCCTGTCGGAATCGAAGCCTTTGAAGACCAGGGCCTCGTTGCGCTGCATTTTGGGAAAATAATACCAGCGATGCGCGGGGCTGTAGGCCAGGCTGTAGGTTTCGGTCACCCGGTCGGGATAGATCAGGTCGGAGGCCATCAGGTCCTCCGGCTTGAGGGTGCTGGAATCGCAGACCGCCAGCGGCGAATCCTGAAGCGGCCCCCGGATCGGCCGCCAGACATTGATCTCCAGGAAGCGGTGCTGCAGCCGGCGCTCGGCTTCGTCCGGCGGCAAGTGATCGCGCACCCGTTCGGGACCCGACGCTTCGGTATAGTCATTGTGGATGTTCATCGTGGGCGGGCGCATGCCCTTGATCCCCGCGCGGAATTTCTCGATCGAACGCAGCGTATGGTCGAAGATCACGATCTTTTCCGCGCCGGTGATGGCGGCCAGCAACCGCTCGATTTCGGGATAGTAGATGGCCCTGACCTGATCGGGATCGTAGAAATCCGTCACCGCCGTTTCCTGGGCATGAAACTCGAACCCATTGGCATCGAGCGAAGGCGGCGCGGGCAACAGCCGCCCATTGCGCACCGGCACATCCGGCACGGGATGGATTTCGCCCCAGCCGGCGGCCACGCCTTCCGGCGGATCGAACATGTAGAGATACGGCCTGCGGTCGGTGCGATGCAGGTAATTCAAAGTCGCGCGGACATCGCCGGAAAAGGACATGCAGGCAAACTCCTGCCGGATATTCTGCGGCAAATCCGTCAAGCCGCACAAGCTCAGGTTGCGCATCGAACATGAAAAAGGCCGCCCCGGATGGAGCGGCCTTTTTCCTTCATCAAAAAACTTCAGCTCATCGTCACGAGGTTCGCCACCTGATCCAACTCGTCCGCCGTGTTGTAGACATGGGGCGAGATGCGCATCAGGGTCTTGCCGCCGACGCGGGTGATGGAAGCCGCGATCTTCTTGTTGGCATAAAGATCCTTGGCGCGGTCGGGCAGGCCGGGAATATCGACCGCCAGCACCGTGCCCCACAGGGCCGGATCGCCGGAGCCGATCACCTTGATGCCCTTGGCCGACAGCTTCTGGCGCATCAAGGCGGCATTGGCGCGGGCGATCTTTTCGATCCCCGCATCGCCGCCCAGAGCGTCGCGCTCGTCCAGCGCCGCCAGGAGGCCCGGCAGCATCGCGTCGGGCCGCTGGCCCAGATATTCGAAGGCCTGGCCGTTCACCGCGTCCGCGGGACCGGTGTGATAATAATCCACGCTCAGCATCAGAGGATCGAGTTCGGCGATCCGCTCCGGCTTCACATAAAGAACGCCGCCGCCGATCGGGCACATCATCCATTTGTGGGTGCTGGCGGCCAGCGAGTCGCAGCCCATCGCCGCCACGTCGATCTTCATCCAGCCCAGGGTCTGCGCCGCGTCGACATGGAACCAGATATTCTTGGACTTGCAGAAGCGGCCGATCTCGTTCACCGGGGCAATGATGCCGCCCAGATTGGTCTGGTGCGACAAGGCCAGCACCTTGGTGCGCGGGCCCGCCAGCGAGATATAGCTGTCCAACACCTCTTGCGCGGTTTTGGGCTCGTCCGCCGGCGTCGCGATCTTGACCACGATGCCTTCGGTCTTTTCCCGCCGCTTCCACCAATTGGTGTTGGAGGGATGATTTTCATGCCCGATGATGACTTCGTCGCCGGCTTTCAGCCGCACGCCGCGGGTGATGTTGCCGCTGGATTCGCTGCAGTTGCGAGTCAGCGCGATGCTGTCCCCCGATGCGTTGATGTTCTTGCCGATGCGGGCATGCGCCGTCGCCACCATGTCGTTATATTTGCGGCGATATTCCTGGGACGGATTGGATTGCAGCGCCGCCGACTCCGCCTTTTCCGCCGCGATGGCGGTCTGGAAAGTGGGGCAGAGATTGGCCGCGTTGACATAAAGAAGGCTGGGGTCCAGCGCGAAGCGGGACCGGATGGCGCCGCCGCTGCGCATGGACTGGGCCGCTACGGGGCCCGCGGTTGCCGCCGCCGCGGCAAGACCGGCCGCGCTTTGGATCAGAAGGCGTCGCGAAATATCCGTCATAGATGTTCCTCCCCTTTGATGATTGCCGAAATTCTTCGTTCAGGCTTGACGTCAGAATAGGCACGGAATGGCGCAAGCCGCCAGGCCGGTCAGGCGGCCGACCCGCCGGTCAGCGGCGCGCGCCGTGGTGGAATTGCAGTGATGGAATTGCCGGTGATCGAACTGTCTGAGAATAAGACGCAAGCCGAGCCATTGGGACCCCCGGCGCAAATGCGAAGAAACGCTATCACCTCCGCGCCGGGGCGTCGACGCCCAAAGCCCGGCTTCAGTCGCCTTCTTCGCGCACCGCCCGCTTCAGGATGGCGTAAAGCGCCGCCAAAGCGCAGCCCGCCAGAATGCCGGCGGTGAGATCTTCCACCAGGGTCAATATGAACGTCACCAGAAGGACGGATGATTCCCGCCAATAACCCATCAGCCGCAGGAACTCTTCCTTCTCCGCCATGTTCCAGCACACCACCACCAGCACGCCGGCCAGCGCCGCCAGCGGCACATAGCTGGCAAGGTCCGCCGCCGCCAGGATGAAGACCAGCAGGAACGCCGAATGCATCATCCCCGACAAGGGCGTGCGCGCGCCCGCGCGGATGTTGGTGGCGGTGCGGGCGATGGTGCCGGTGACGCTGATGCCGCCGAACAGGGCCGACACCATGTTGGCGACGCCTTGCGCCACCAGTTCCATATTGGAGCGATGCTTGCGGCCGGTCATGCTGTCGGCGACCTTGGCCGACAACAGGCTTTCCACCCCGCCCAGCAGGGTGAAAGACAATGCCGACGGCAGGACCTTCCACAAAAGCGCAAGACTCACGGCCGGCAGGTGCGGCGTGGGCAATCCGTGCGGCAGGCCGCCGAAGCGGGTGCCGATGGTTTGTGCCGGCAGATGCAGCAGCGCCACCGCGGCGGACGCGGCCGCCACCGCGATCAGCATCCCCGGCCAGGTGGGCCGCCGCCAGCGCAGGACAAAAATCAGCACGGTCGAACCCAGCCCCACGGCCAGCGCGGAGGGATTGAGCGTGGGCAGCGCCTGGGACAGCGCCGCCAGCTTGGGAAAGAAGGGGCCGGGCTCCGCGCCCGCCAGGGTGAGGCCGCCGAAATCCTTCAGCTGGCTGGCCAGGATGGTGACGGCGATGCCTGAGGTGAAACCCACCGTCACCGCATGGGGGATGTGACGGATCAGGGACCCCAGCCGCAGCACCCCCATCAAAGTCAGCATCAGGCCGGACAGAAGCACCGTGAGCAGCAGGCCTTCCAATCCCAATTTGGCGGCGGTGGCCGCCACCAGCACGATGAAAGCGCCGGCGGGGCCGCCGATCTGAAAGCGGCTGCCGCCCAGCGCCGACACGACAAAACCGCCCACGATGGCGGTATAGAGCCCCCGCTCCGGCGAAACGCCCGATGCCACCGCGATGGCCATGGACAAAGGCAGCGCCACGATGGCGACGGTGAGGCCCGCCAGAAGATCCTTTTGGAACAAGGCCGGGGCATAGCCTTCGCGCAGAATGGTGAGGAGCTTGGGCCGGTAGAGATGCGCGGTGGCAGTGCCGTCAGGCATGGGAGATCGCTACGGAATCATCACAGGTCCGCCAGCCTATAAAGACGGCGGCAGGAACGAAAGCGGACCGATTGCCGCCCGGTTCGCGCGGGCGGCGCAAGCCCCCGCCCAAGCCCTCGACAGGCGGAACGGAACTTGCCGAAGCCTGGAACGCGCGTTGCGGGCCGGCGCTTAGCCCCAACTCGTGGTCACGCCTTTGCGCTTGCCCACTGGCGTTTGCGGGCGGGGAATTTCGGTCAGGGGGGCGCCCAGGAACTTGCCCTGGCCATCATCGAAACCCAGCGCGAGCGCCTGCTTGGCCATGGCTTCATTCTCGATCCATTCGGCGATGGTGACCACGCCCAATTCGCCGCACAATTTCGCCATTCCCGCCAGAAGCGCGTCGTCGCGTTTCGACTGGCCGATCTTGGCGATCATGGCGCCGTCGAATTTCACGAAATCGACCGGGAAGGCGTGAAGATAATTTATGGAAGCGGCGCCGGCGCCGAAATCGTCCAGGCCCAC
>JAFECO010000619.1 GCA_018242085.1 Pseudomonadota bacterium | reverse complement strand
GGATGACGGCGCTTGCCGTTCACCATCACCAACGTGTCGTTGGGCGACAGGCCGCGCAGGTTCGCGGACAAGGTCAGGTTGGCGGTATCGCCACCGAAGGACTGCGCCGTGAAGGACGGAACCGTCTGGCCCAGGGCGGCGCGAAGGTCGGCCGAACCGGTGTGGGTCAAGGCATCGCTGCCGAGCACGGTCACGGGCGCCGCGCTGTCGGCGGCCGTCATGCCCTGCACGCGCGTGCCGGTCACGATCACGGTTTCGTTTTCAGCGTTTTGCGCCATGGCGGGCGCGGCTGCCCATGCGAAAGCCGCAACGGACGAGCCCAGAAGCAACGCGTGCTTCAGGTTGAACTTCGACGAAGTGAGCATGCAATCCCCTTTTTCGTGTGTTTTCATAATTAATGTGAGCAGCCCAAAGGCTGCCCGAATAACCGGGAGGTCGCGTAAACCTATCCCAATATCGGACGCGGAAAAAAGCGCATATGGACTTTAGCCACGCCTATTGCTGTAATTTGGTACGCAATGATGCAGTCCTGCAACATAATGTTTTCAGCACATTGGATGTGCAATTCTGGTCATCATTTACGCCTAAACCATTGTCAGGCCGTTAAGACCCGCTTGTGAAGGCGCTGGATGGCGTCCAGGGAGGACAGAATCGCCCCTTCCTGCCAGGCGGGCAGCCGCGAACAGTGTTCGCCTGCCAGAACGATACGGCCATCCAGGGCGCACATATTGTTATAGTGCTTGGCGCGCCCCTCTTCCGTCCAGCTGCCGGCACAGCCCAGGGTGAAAGGCACCTTGTGCCAGGCCACCGCCACCCCGTTGTCGAACTCCTTCTTATACTGGGGATGGATCTTGGCTCCCTGCTCCACCGCGGCCTTGACCTGATTCTCGGGCGACATGGCCGCGAAGCTGAAATCCGTCAGGCTGTTGCCATAGCCATAGCCGCCCAGAAGCACCGCCGGGCCGTTCTTGAAGAAGCCGGTCGAAGGATAGCTGATATTGGTGATGGGCTGGTCGGTATAGCTGATGCCGCCATAGATGCCGTCATCCTCTTCCCAGAAGCGGCGCTTGAATTGCAGTCCCACCTTGAACGACGATTCGTAGGAGAGGGAATTGATCGCGTTCTTCATCGGCGCGCCCACATTCATGGGAATCTGGCTGAGCACCGTCGCGGGAATCGTACAGACGCACCAATC
>JAFECO010000618.1 GCA_018242085.1 Pseudomonadota bacterium | reverse complement strand
TCATGTGGGACACCCAGGCAAAGCCATAGCCGCAGACCAGCCCCGCCAAGAGCCACCAGAGATTGGCCGTCACCACCAGCATCACGACGCACACCAGCGCAAAGCCGGAACCCACGAAATGCAGCCGCCGCGTGGCCCGCTGGGCATGTTCGCTGAGATAAAAGGGATAGAATTCCGCGAAGCTGGAATACGTCCGCATGGCGATGCCCTCCCGCGCGCTCTTGCGCGAGAGACTATCCGGTCCCGCCTCTGCGAGATAGGGCGCCCCGCCTTGGCCCGCCTCAGACCTTGTACAGGTCCGGCTTGCTGGCGAGTTGCAAGATTTCCGCTTCCTCCAGAACCGGAAGGCCATAGGCGGAATGGCCGGTGCGTCCGCCGATCCGGATCTGCGTGCGGGCACGGTGCGATTCATGGAGCCGCGTCCATCTGCGCACGCATTGCGCCAGGGAGCCGGCGGTGAAGACATGGGTTTCGCTGGAAAGCGAGGCGTCGGTGTACCAATTCATCTCTGTCATGGGCGGGACGCTAACAACCGCGAACCGTCCGTGCACGTCTCTATTTCGATTTTCCTGTGAGTTCCGCGCGGTGTCACACTGTGCTTGCGACGCCCGTAAATCCGCAACAGATGCATTTCGCAATGATCGGAAATCGCGGAATCGCGCAGGCCGCAATCGCGCGCCGCCATGCTTTCGCCTTTTTCTCGCGCGGACGGCGGATAACACGATCCTGGCCGCTCGCTTGGGCTCGCGGCGTTCGCGGCTCGAAATGGTTCGCTGAACCATTTCGCCCCTTCGGGTCGCCGCTCACTTCTGCCATCCTCCGCCCGGCCCCGCATTGAGATACGCGATTTCCTCCGGCGTGGAGTCGCGTTTCAGCACCTTGTTGCGGTGGGGAAAGCGGCCGAAACGGTCGATCACGTCCTTATGCGCCTCAGCAAACTCCACCACGCCGGGCACGCCGATGCGGGAGAACAGCTCCACGCTTTTGGCCTGCAGCGCGCGGTCTTCGGCATGCATGAAGGGCATGTAGAGGAATTGCTGCTCGCGCGGATGCAGCGCCAAATCCAGGTTGCGCGCGATGGCATCTTCCGCCAGACCCAGCGCCAAGGGATCGGTGGCAAAGGCTTCCGCCGATTTGCGGAACATGTTGCGGGAGAATTGATCGAACACGATCACGGCGGCGACATGGCCCGCGCTGTCCAAATC